>QQUD01000827.1 GCA_008501785.1 Chloroflexota bacterium | reverse complement strand
AAGATGTTATTCAAGCCCACGGCTACAAACCCTCCACCCGCATCCTCAACATCCACACACAACCCGCCGGTGAAAAAGTAGCCAGCAAGCTAGAAATTGCTGCAACAGACGATGTTTTAGTTGTCGAGAAACTATTTCTAGCAGATAAACAGCCCGTCATCCTCGCCTACAACCACATTCCAGTTAGCCTAATCGAACATCCATACGAGCCAAAAGATTTTCTAGAACCAGTTTATCTATTTTTAGAAAACAAATGTCGGCAGCGGCTAAATTACTACCTTTCCGATATCGTCCCTGCCATTGCCGATGAAAATCTTGCCCACAACCTACACATTCAACCCAATATCCCAGTCATTTCATTTTCAGAACTTGGCTACAACGCCGACAACAAACCTATCCTTAAATCAATCTCCTGTTTCCGAGATGAATTGCTACGCTTACGCTTAATTCGGAGGCAGGTTCTTTGAAGGCGATTTACAGAACGAATAGGTAAACAAATCATTCCTAAATCGCCAAGTAACAGTACCATATTTAATTTTTCCACAAGGAGATCCTTATAATGAGAAGTTTTGCAGGCCGCGACATTTTGTCCCTAAAAGAATTTGAACGCAACGAATTTTTCCGCGTGTTCGAAATTGCAGAAGAATTAGAACCCATCGCTCGCAATCGTCAAAACACGGACTTATTGAAAGACAAGACTTTGGTTACCGCATTTTATCAACCCTCCACCCGCACCCGCCTCGCTCACGAAGCCGCAATGATTCGCCTCGGCGGTCAAGTCACCGGGTTCTCCGATGCAAAAATGACCCGCGCAGGTGACTTCTATCAAGAATCCATTAAAGACACCGTCAAAATGTTGGAATTCTACGGCGATGTCATCGTCATGCGTCACTTCCAACAAGGCGCACCCCACGAAGCAGCTAAATGGGCCAGCGTACCGATCATCAACGGTGGCGACGGCTGGGGCGAACATCCAACCCAGATTTTGACCGACCTCTACACCGTTCTGCGCGAAAAAGGCCGCATAGACGGTTTGAAATGGCTGGCGGTTGGCGACATGCGGATGCGCACCATGCACTCACTCGGCTACGGATTGACCCAATTCGACTGCCCCATCACCTTCGTTTCCCCCGAAGGCCAACGCCTCAGCGAAGAAATGAAAGGCGAATTTACAGATTACGGCTTGAACTTCCAAGAAGTTGAGCATGTCGAAGAAGCCATCGAAGAAGCCGACGTCATCCTCGTCGAACCAGTTGTGCAACCAGACTACACCAAATCCCGCGACGAACGTGACGGCGATGTCGGTATGACCCCATCCAACTACAAAATCACCAAAGACCTGCTGGTCAACAAAGCCAAATCAGACGCCATTCTGCTGCACTCCCTGCCGCGTATGGACGAAATTCCACCAAACGTAGACATCACCCGCTGGTCCCGCTACTGGCAAGAAGCATTCAACGGCGTTGTCATGCGAATGGCATTGTTAGCACTGATCATGGGTCGGACAGAGTAAAAAAAAGTTAATTAGTCTAATAGTCTAGTAGTCATTAGTCCGACTACCAGACTATTAAACTACTAGACTAGGAGACTAAAAATGCAAACAGGTTTAAGAGGCAGAGACTTTATTAGTGATTTAGACTTCTCAAAAGAAGAAGTCGAAACCGTGCTCGAACTAGCATGGGATTTAAAAATGAAACGTGGCATGGGTGTCTCCCATGCTTCCTTGCGCGACAAAGTATTGGCGATGTTATTCTACTTCTCCAGCACGCGTACACGTGGCAGCTTTGAAGCGGGCATGGCCCAATTGGGCGGACATGCAGCTTTCATCGAAAGCCGCACCACGCAAGTTTCCCACGGCGACACAGAAAAAGAGTTGGGCGAGATTTTCGGCCGTTACTTTGACGGCATCGCCATTCGCCATTGCGATTGGGGCATCGGTAACAGCTATTTAAACAACGTAGCTTCCGCTTCCCGCGCCCCCATTCTCAACATGCAGTGCGAAATTTACCACCCGCACCAATGTCTGGCCGACCTGATGACCATCATGGAAAAGAAAGGCCGCAACTTGCGCAAAAAGAAGATGGTTGTTTCTTGGGCATACGCTTCTTCTTACCTGAAGCCAATGTCTGTGCCACAATCACTCGTTTTGCAAATGCCACGCTTTGGCATGGATGTTGTCCTGGCCCATCCACCGGAATTCAAATTGATGCCCGAAATCATGGACCAAGCACAAGAAATGTCCCGCAAATACAACACCAGCTTCGAAGTTTCGCATGACATGAAAGAAGCTTGTGAAGATGCAGATGTTATCTACGCCAAATCCTGGGGCCCACTCATGACCACCAACGATCCAGACGAAGGCAAACGCATCCAAGATTCCTACAAAGATTGGTACGTTAACGACGAACTGATGGCCTTAGGCAAAGATGATGTTATCTACATGCACCCGCTGCCAGCAGACCGTGACGTTGAAGTAGCCAGCTCTGTGTTGGATGGTCCGCACAGCGTCGTATTCGACGAAGCTGAAAACCGCCTGCACGCACAAAAAGCCGTCATGGCCTTAACAATGCAATAAATTGTCAATTGCTAATTGCCAATGGTCAATTGTCAACGGAGCATTCATTGACAATTGGCAATTGACCATTGAAAATTGACAATTTTTTGGAGGATCCCACTATGAGTAAAAAAGTCGCCGTCGTTGCTATTGGCGGTAATTCACTAATTACAGATAAAAACAATCCCGATGTCCCCCACCAATGGGACGCCGTACGCGAAACGGTCCAGCATTTAGCGGACATGATTTTAGACGGTTGGACATTGGTTGTAACACACGGAAATGGACCACAAGTTGGCTACATTTTGCGGCGTAACGAACTGGCTTCCCCTGAAGTACACACCACACCACTAGACATTATTGGCGCTGATACACAAGGTTCAATTGGCTACATGCTGCAACAAGCATTGCGTAATGAATTGTTCAGTCGCGGCGTTCGCAAACCAGTCGTTTCTGTTGTCACCCAGGTTTTGGTTGATAAGGAAGACCCAGGTTTCCAAAATCCATCAAAACCCATTGGCAGCTTCATGGAAGAATCGGAAGCCCGCGAGTTTGAAAAAGATGGCTGGCAAGTTGTGGAAGATTCTGGTCGTGGCTGGCGTCGCGTTGTCGCCTCACCGATTCCGATTCGTGTGATTGAGCAAGATGCTATTCAAACACTTACTGCTGCCGACAACATTGTGATTGCTGTCGGTGGGGGTGGTATTCCAGTGGTCCACAACACAAGTGGAGAGCTTCGGGAACTCGGTGGCGTTTATGCAGTCATCGACAAAGACCGTGCCAGCAGCCTGTTGGCTCAAGAAATTGATGCTGATCTGCTGTTGATTAGCACGGCTGTTGAAAAAGTCGCCCTCAACTTCGGCAAAGAAAATGAGCAGTGGCTAGACAGCATGACACTGGCTGAAGCTAAACAATATTTAGCTGAAGGCACACACTTTGCCCCCGGCAGCATGGCTCCTAAAATGGAAGCAGTCGTTAGCTTCCTCGAAAATGGTGGCAAAAAAGCGCTGATCACCGACCCGCCAAATATTGCACGCGCTTTGCGTGGCGAAACAGGGACATTCATTACACCTTAGTCGATTAGTCTGCTAGTCGAGTAGTCCGGTAGTCAAATAGTCGGGAATTAAAGATTTCCCGACTGCCAAACTAACCGGCTACAAGACTGCTCGACTACTCAACTTCAGGACTACACAACTATGGATCACGTAAAACATTTAAAATGCCTCATTTGTGGCAAAGAATACGCAACGGATGAGATTGAATATATTTGTCCAGATCATGGCAATGATGGCATCGTGGATGTGCGTTATGACTATGAATTAATCAAAACACGCATCAGCCCCGAAAGCCTGGCGAAAAACGAAGATTATACGATTTGGCGCTACAAGCCGCTGCTGCCGATTGCAGCTGATGCTGAAGTGCCACCGCTTTCGATTGGCTGGACACCGCTGTATGAGGCGCCTAGATTGGCGAACAAGCTGGGTTTGCAGCATGTGTGGGTGAAGGATGACGGCCGTTTACCAACCGCCAGTTTCAAAGACCGGGCCAGCGCCGTCGCCGTTGTCAAAGCACGCGAAAAGAATGCCGAGATTATCACCACAGCCAGCACGGGCAACGCCGCCGCTGCATTAAGCGGCATCTGTGCCAGCATGGAACAGGCTAACGTCATTTTTGTGCCAGAAGCCGCCCCACCTGCCAAGATCGCGCAACTGCTCGTCTATGGCTCAACCGTAATGCTAGTCAAAGGCACGTATGACGATGCGTTCGAGCTGTGCCTGGAAGCAGCGGAAGAGTATGGCTGGTACAACCGCAATACGGCTTACAACCCTTATATGACTGAGGGAAAGAAAACGGCCGTTTACGAAATCTGCGAACAGCTCGATTGGAACGCCCCCGATGCCATCTTCGTCAGCGTTGGCGATGGCTGCATCATTGGTGGGCTGCACAAAGGGTTGAAAGACCTGCTGGCACTCGGCTGGATCGACAAAATGCCGCGCATTTATGGCATACAAGCTGAAGGCAGCGCCTTCATGTATGAAGCATGGAAAGATGGCGAAGATGTGCTCACCAAAGCCCCCGTTTCGGGTGTCACAGTGGCGGACAGTATTAGCGCAGGCTTGCCAAGAGATAGAATGAAGGCGTTAGCGGCCGTTACCGAAACCAACGGCGCATACGTCCGCGTCACTGACGACGAAATCCTTGAAGCAATCCCCGCCCTGGCACGCGGCGTCGGCGTTTTTGCCGAACCTGCGGGAGCCACCGCCTACGCTGGCTTGATCAAAGCCGTCGCTGACGGGCTTGTCAAAGCCGACGACCGCATCGTCGTTCTCAACACCGGCAACGGTCTCAAAGACGTCGCCAGCGCCATGAAATCAGTCGAAATGGTCGGCACAACACCCAATCGTGTCGCTCCAAACCTGGCTGACCTGAAAAAAGTAATGGAGAAACTTGAAGAGTAAATAAAATGGTAATCAGTAATCAGTAATCAGTAATCGGCACTTTTACCGATTACCGAACATCGACCACCGATTACCGACTACAAGGTATAACTATGAGTAATTTAATTGATTTAACCATCCACGACGAGGCCAAACTGGAACGAGCTATCCAACGCGCCCGCGAACAAAATATTATCATCCCAACTTTCAAACAGATGATCAATCCAGATTTGATCCCAGACAGCATCAAAGAAAAACTGGAAAACGTCGGTTTGTGGGACTTGAATCCATTGAACTTGTTCCGTATCAACTGGCACAACGAGCCAAAAGCAAGCGGCGGCAAATTTGGTGTCGTTAACTACCTGGAACTCCCGAAAGAGTTGACCGGCGTAGATGCCCGCATCGTTGTTTTGCTCGGCAAATGGTTCCCCACCGGCGCACACAAAGTTGGCGCAGCCTTTGGATGTTTAGTTCCACGTCTGGTAACTGGACAATTTGACCCAACTACACAAAAAGCCGTATGGCCCAGCACAGGCAACTACTGCCGTGGCGGCGCATACGATTCAAACTTGCTGGCCTGCGAATCCATCGCCATTTTGCCAGAAGGGATGAGTAAAGAACGTTTCGATTGGCTAGAAAGTGTAGCTGGAGAAACCATCAAAACCCCAGGTTCCGAAAGCAATGTAAAAGAAATCTTCGACAAATGCTGGGAACTGCGTGAATCTGGCCAAGATTTGTCCATCTTCAACCAGTTTGAAGAGTTCGGCAACTACCTGTGGCACTACGAAGTAACTGGCCGCGCCATGGTAGAGGTTCTCAATGAAGTCATGGGTGAAGGCGACCGTTTCCGCGCAACAGTTTCCAACACCGGTTCTGGCGGCACGATTGCTTGTGGTGACTACATGAAAGAACAATTCCCCACTAGCAAAGTTGTTGCAAGTGAAGCACTGCAATGCCCCACCTTAATTAACAATGGCTTCGGCGCACATCGTATCGAAGGCATTGGTGACAAACATGTGCCTTGGATTCACAACGTCAAAAACACAGACATCGTGACAGCCATTGATGATTTTGGCCCAATGGGACTCATTCGCCTGTTTAACGAGACAGTCGGCCAAGAATATTTGGAAAGCCAGGGTGTTGATGCTAATCTCGTTGCAGACTTACCGCTGATGGGCATCTCCAGCATTGCGAATGTATTGGCAGCCATCAAAACAGCTAAATATTACGAAATGGATGGAAATGATGTTATCATCACAGTAGCAACCGACTCAATGGAAATGTACCAAAGTCGTCTCGCTGAACTGACTGAAGAAGAAGGTGAATTTACCAATTTGGATGCGGCTGGCGTCTTCCAGCGATATTTATTAGGCGAATCAACCGACAACATGGAAGAGTTAACCTACATGGATCGCAAACGCGTACATAACCTAAAATATTTCACTTGGGTAGAGCAACAAGGCAAAACTTACGAAGAAATTCAAGATCAATGGTACGACAACGATTACTGGACCAGCATACATGGCCACGTAGATGAAATTGATGCGCTGATTGAATCATTCAACAAGCGCACAGGTTTGCTTGACTAAAAATGTAAATCAAATTGGCTCTTTAATATTTGTAGGGGCGGGTCTTGTACCCGCCCAGTCGAGGGCGAACACGAGGGTGCGCCCCTACAGGTTGAAGTCATTAAGTTACCTGGATGTTGGAGAGCCGTAAGGTAACTTTTGCAAGAATTGCTAAAGCAGGAATTGCTAAAGCAAGATTTGCTAAAGCAAGATTTGCTAATAAAAGTAGATTGAGGAGAAGAGGATTTACCAGTTCCTCAATAGATCGCACAAAATTAATTCTGGAATAATGTCACAAGCAGTCAGTGACTTAGTTCTTTGATTATATATACAAAGAAAACCTATCCTAGCTATTCGTCGATTATTGGACCTTCCATACTTGAAATTCATTGTTTGTATGGAGTATTGAAAAAGCAGGGAAGACAGTGCGAAAATTTAAAATCAATAGATTGTTTTTTGAGCGTCTTTTTGACGCATCGATGCCACTTTTCGCTGTACTAGCAGCCTTCCTCATTGGGGCTGTCATCCTCCTTTTGCAAGGTGTGAATCCCCTTGAAGCATACACAGCCATGATTGTTGGTGCGTTTGGCAGTAAAAATGGACTGTCGGACACACTAGTGAAAGCGATACCACTCATGTTAGTTGGTATTGGCATTGCGATTGCTTTCCGAGGTGGCGTTATTAACATCGGTGCTGAAGGTCAACTCATTGTGGGAGCACTCCTAACCACGTTTGTTGGCGTTCGGTTGGGTGCGCAAATGCCTGGATACTTGGGAATTATTCTCGGGCTGATCGCAGGTGCTTTGATGGGGGGGATTTGGGGGGCCATTCCTGGTTTTTTGAAGGCACGGCTTGGGGTGAATGAAATCCTAAGTACGATCATGATGAACCAGATTGCCATCCAAATTGGCTTTTTCTTGCTGCGGGGTCCAATGATTGACCCTGCCGAAGTTGAAGCTGGCACCAACATTCCCCATTCGGCACGTTTGCCAAAACCGCTGGATATGCCCCGGTTTACAGATATGGCAAAATCATTAGGATTTACCGAATCGGCCAAAGATTTGGGCATCACAGGGTATTTGGGTGAGCTTTACGGGGTGTTGGTGGAACCGTCTCGGTTGCACAGCGGTCTTCTTTTTGCCATTTTAATGGCGGTGCTCATCTATATTTTTCTGTGGCGCACAACCATTGGTTATCGCATCCGGGCAGTAGGATTGAACCCACATGCTTCTCGTTACGCGGGAATGCATGTGCAGCGTACAATGGTGCTATCGATGACGCTCAGTGGTTTGTTTGCCGGGTTAGCTGGTGCTGTTGAGATTTTGGGGCTGCATCAT
>QQUD01000691.1 GCA_008501785.1 Chloroflexota bacterium | reverse complement strand
CCCTCTTCAGCCTAATTAATAAAGATAACTTGTCCCATTCTCAACCATACTGGGATTCGAAAATTGAAAAAATCAACCTCCTATAAATTTCACTTCTATTCCTGGCAACTGCCGCAGATACCAGGAATAATAAGATGGTTTAAATCAGGCAAAAAACCATGATCTTCCACCAGATGATGAATCAAATGGGTAAAATGCGTATTGCTCAGCACCTCAACATGACCACACTGCGTACAAGCCAAATGATGATGCGGCTCTTCATCGGCAATCTCATACACCGTATTCCCATGAATTTCGCTTTTGGTCGCAATACCAATCTCACAAAAGAAATCAAGTGCGCGATAAACCGTCGCCCGATTCACACAAGGAAATTGCGCATTAACTTGTTCAAATATTTCCAACGGGGGTGCGTGTCCACCATTCGCCAGCAGTGCATCTAAAATAATTTGGCGCTGCGGCGTCACGCGATAGCCAAGTTGTCTAATTTTGTTGTAAACGGCCGTTTCATTCATAACACACAACTCTTATTGCGATTTTTCGCAATTAATAATTATCGCAAGTATACACCCAACTTCACAAATCACAATTCACAATTCATTATTCATTATTAATTCCCGCTATTCCTCATATAAAACTCATGACCAATGACTTTCTGCCCTTTTACAAAACATGGCTATAATAACGAACGTGAAGACCTCGTTGTTGATCTTTTACCAAAACACCAAGAACTGCACCGCAATTGATGCATTCACGTTACTAGTTATTCGTTCTTGTTAATCGATCAAATTCGAGAAAATCAAAAAAACCACAATTTCCTTTAGGAGGCATGAATGTCCCAAAAAAAATTTATTAAAGTTACATACTCTACGCTAGCAAGCCCCGATCCGCTGCTTCACGAGTATTTCGATGAAGCAGTCGTTGAGGCCAAAGCTGGATTCGGCAAATCGTTTCCACTTTACATCAATGGCGAAGAACGCACTGCTGAAAAAACCTTCGAAAAACGCAGCCCTGTTGATTTAGACATGGTCATGGGCCATTTTCAATACGGCTCCGAGCAAGATATTCAAGATGCCGTGGCTGCTGCCAGAGCTGCCTTCCCAGCCTGGAGCGGAATGCCCTGGCAAGAACGCATCGCCATCATGCGCAAAGCCGCTGACCTGATCAGCGAACGCCTCTTCCACATGGGCGCAGTCATGAGTCTCGAAATTGGCAAAAATCGCCTGGAAGCCCTCGGTGATGTTGAAGAAACCGCCGACCTCATTCGCTACAACTGCGATGCCGTTGAAAAGAACAACAACTTCAACTTCAAGCTGCTGTCCGAAAGCGACAAACATCACAATCGCAGCGTCCTCAAGCCATACGGTGTATGGGCCGTGATCGCACCATTCAACTTCCCTGGCGCTCTCGCTGGTGGACCCGCCGGAGCCGCCCTGGTTGCTGGCAACACCGTCGTTCTCAAACCCGCCACCGACACCCCCTACACCGCCTGGTTAATCACCGAATGTTTCCGTGACGCAGGTGTACCCGCTGGTGCATTCAACTTTGTTACCGGCAGCGGCCGCGTTGTCGGCCAAAACTTAATCGACCATCCCGACGTAGACGGCATCACCTTCACCGGCAGCTACGATGTAGGTATGCACATTTTGCGCACATTCGCACAAGGTACCTACCCACGTCCCGTTATTGCCGAAATGGGTGGCAAAAATCCAACCATCATCAGCAAAAAAGCAGACATCGACAAAGCCGCAATGGGCGTCATGCGCTCCGCATTTGGTCTGCAAGGGCAAAAATGCTCCGCTTGCTCCCGCGTCTACGTTCACAAAGATGTGAAAGACGAATTTATGACCAAATTGGTTGACCTCACCAAACAAATCAATGTGGGTGACCCCACCGCAAAAGACAACTGGATGGGACCTGTTGCCAATAAGGGCGCTTACGAAGATTACAAAGAATTCGTAGCCGATCTGCACGAAAACGGCGACGTTGTTTTTGGTGGCAAAACCCTCGAAGGAAACGGCTACTACGTCGCGCCCACCATCGTCCACAACTTGCCACACGAACATCGCTTGTGGAAACATGAAATGTTCCTGCCCATCGTCACCGTCACCGACTTTGAAGAATTAGATGATGCGATGGAAAAAGCCAATGATGTTGAGTACGGCCTCACCGCCGGATTCTTCAGCGAAGATGATGACGAAGTACAATGGTGGCTAGACAATATTCAAGCTGGTGTCATCTACGTCAACCGTGCTAGCGGTGCCACCACTGGTGCATGGCCGGGGTATCAATCCTTTGGCGGCTGGAAAGGCAGTGGCTCCACTGGTAAAGCAGCAGGCAGCTTTTACTACATTCAGCAGTATATGCACGAACAAAGCCAAACAGTTGTAAGCTAGTAAAAAGTGAATAGGTAATAATTAAAAGAATGGCAGTGTTAAAAGCACTGCCATTCTTGATCTAACACATAATATGAATACAAAAATTCTCACAATGCACGATGCAGTTGACCAGTATGTTGAAGATGGCAGCACAGTTGCTATCGAGGGGTTTACTGCGTTTATTTGTTTTGCGGCAGCGCATGAGATTATTCGGCAGGGTAAGAAGGATTTGACGCTGTGCCGCTTGACGCCGGACCTAGTTTATGATCAAATGATTGCGGCAGGTGTGGCTGAAAAATTGATTTTCAGCTATTTGGGCAATCCTGGTGTGGGCAGTTTGTATGCCGTGCGCCGTGCTGTCGAAAAAAGCATTCCTCGTTCACTGGAAATTGAGGAATATTCGCACTTTGGCATGGTTGGACGTTATATGGCTGGGGCTAGCAAGCTGCCATTTTTCCCGCTGCGTAGCTACAAAGGCAGCGATATGGCCGAGGCCAATCCCAAAATCAAGTTTGTAGACAGCCCATATGGAGATGGCGACATTGCTGTCGTTCCACCGCTGAACCCAGATGTAGCATTCATTCATGCTCAACGCGCCGATGCACAAGGCAATACGCAAATTTGGGGGCTGTTGGGCATGCAAAAAGAAGTCGCCTTTGCCTCGAAAAATGTTGTGGTCGTCGTGGAAGAGATTGTGGATGAGGAAGTGATTCGTCGTGATCCAAACCGGACGTTGATTCCGGGTATCATTGTAGATGCGATTGTGCATGAGCCAATGGGTGCGCATCCCAGCTATGTGCAGGGCTATTATGACCGAGACAATGCATTTTACCTGGATTGGGGCAAGCGCTCACGCGATCAGGCTGAAACAGAAGCATGGTTACAAGAGTGGGTCTACGATGTACCAGATCGAAAAGCATATTTACAAAAACTAGGTCAAGAACGAATTGACGGGCTGGCTCCTGGTGAATTGATGGCGGAGGCGGTTAATTACGGCCGTTATGCCTAAGCTATTAGCTATTAGCTATTAGCTATTAGCTATTCGAGAAAAACTATGATGGATTACACACCCTCTGAATTAATGATTATTAATGCGTCCCGTGCGTTGGAAGGAAGCCGCGTCGTGTTTGTGGGCGTAGGGCTGCCTAATATCGCCTGTAATTTAGCACGACGCAGCCATTCACCCAACATGGAACTGGTTTACGAAAGCGGCGTATTTGGCGCACATCCAGCGCGTTTACCTCTTTCCATTGGCGATCCAACATTAGTGAGTGACGCCACTTCGGTTGGCAGCATGGTTGATTTGTTCATGCTCTATTTGCAAGGCGGATTAGTTGATGTGGCGCTGTTAGGCGGCGCACAAATTGATCGTTACGGCAATTTGAACACAACCATCATCGGTGACTATGCAAAGCCAAAAACACGACTCCCTGGCTCTGGCGGCGCATGCGAAATTGCCACGAATGCTAAAAAGATTTTCATGATTATGCGGCTGAAAAAACGCGCCTTTGTCGAAAAGTTGGACTTTGTCACGAGCCCGGGACACCTGACAGGTGGCAGCTCACGTGATGAGTTAGGACTGCCAGGAACCGGTCCGCAGCTTGTGATTACTGACCGGGCATTATTTGATTTTAACAATTCAGATCGAGAGATGACGTTGATTGAGATGGCAACAGGTGAAACGGCCGAAACAATTCAAGCCGATGTCGCGTGGCCGTTACGCATTTCGCCCGATTTAAAAGAAATGACACCGCCCCAACCCACAGAACTAGACATTATTCGCCAACAGCTTGACCCCGAAGGGCTGTATCGGTAATAATATGCGGCATGATTGATTTTGATGATTTTGTATTGGTAATAGGAAGATCATAATCATGCCAAAACTCCTCACAAACCAACATTGTGCCGCCTCTTGGGGCGGCATTTTTTTTATTTCCCCTATTTCATAAAAGGAAGAAAATATGAACCGTTACGCACACCCGTATGGTCACGTTTTTTACCGAAAAATGGCACATGCCCGGCCCAAAATTTCACATGGGAAGGGTATTTATCTATTTGATGCCAGTGGCAAAAAATATTTAGATGGTTCTGGTGGACCATTGGTGACCAATGTGGGACACGGCCGTTCTGAAATTGTTGAAGCGATGACGAAACAGGCAACAGAAGTTGCCTATGTTCATGCGCTCATGTTCACGAATGAGCCAGTGGAGAGGTTATCAAACGAGTTAGCAGAAATTGTACCGATGGACAATCCGCGCTTCTTTTATCTGAGCAGCGGCTCCGAAGTGGTGGAAGCGGCTGTGAAAGCAGCGCGACAGATTCAGCAGGCGCGGGGCGAAAACGGCCGTGACATCACCATCTGTCGTTCGCAAAGTTATCACGGGATGACGCTGGGCGCATTGGGTGTCAGTGGACGCCCCGGCTTACGCACGCCCTACCTGGGAATGATGGTGAACATGCCACACATTCGCCCTCCCTATCCATACCGCTTTGAAGCAACTGGGATAGAGCTGGCCGAACGGCTAGAAGAATCAATCCTGGCATATGGCCCCGAAAATGTGTCTGCGTTTATTGCAGAACCCATTAGCGGAGCCAGCATGGGATCGGTTGTGCCGCCAGATGATTATTGGCCGCGCATTCGTGAAGTGTGTGATAAATTTGGCGTTTTGTTGATTGCCGACGAAGTGCTTGTGGGGCTGGGTCGTACCGGCAAATGGTGGGCGGTTAACCATTGGGACCTCAAGCCCGATATTTTAATCAATTCAAAAGGGTTGGCGGGTGGCTACATGCCTTTTGGGTTTATGGCTGCTAAAAACTGTGATGTGGAGCAAATTCGGCAATCGCTGGGCAATTTCAATCACGGTGGCACGTTTAGTCATCATGCAGTGGCGGCGGCGGCGGGACTGGCGACCCTCAACATTTTGAAGAATGAAAATTTAGTAGACAATTCGGCACGAATGGGTAAAATTCTCGGTCGCAAGCTGCAAGAGGCGCTGGGCGATCATCCCAATGTAGGCGAAATTCGCGGGATCGGTCTCTTTTGGGGCATTGAGTTTGTCAAGGACCGGGAAACGAAACAACCTTTTAAAGTCGGTGAAAATTTAGCATGGCGTCTTTGGAACTGTGCCTTTAATTTGGGGCTGCTTGTCTATTTTTCACAGGGCTGCGCGGATGGACGAGATGGTGATTTGCTGATGCTGGGTCCACCGCTGATTATTAATGAGGAACAGATTGAGGAGATGGTTGGTATTTTGAAAACGGCCGTTTCCAAAATTCTAGGTTAAATAATAAATCTTCCCGGAAGTTCTTTGGTAATTGAACCTGCTACAGACAACTTCCGGGAAGATGGGAAATGCATGCAAACAAACCTATCCCCCATTCAAAAACTGCTCATTGGGTTTGTGCTGTTAGCTTTGCTTGGCGCGGGTCTGTTGACCTTACCAATCGCTAATCACCAAGGTGAGTGGCAGCCCTTTGTTGATGCACTGTTCATGTCCACTTCGGCCGTGACCACCACTGGGTTAGGTGTGGTCAGCACAGGCAGCTACTACAATTTATTTGGACAAATCATCATTTTACTGCTGTTTCAGGTGGGCGGTCTGGGCTACATGACCTTGCTCGTGTTCCTGATTCACCTGCTCGGCCAATCCATTTCGCTGCGAAATAGCACCGTCATGGAAGAGTCACTGGCGCTGCCATCTCGCGGAGAAATGGGTGTTTTTGTGCGGCATGTGGTGTGGTTTACGATTCTATTTGAAGGCATCGGGGCTGCCGCGCTTGCAATTTTTTGGCTGCAAGAATATCCATTTTGGCAGGCGCTCTATCTTGGCATTTTCCATTCCATTTCATCATTTTGCACAGCAGGATTTGCGCTTTTTGAGAATGGATTTACGCCTTATCAGGATAGCTGGGCATTTAACATCATCATCAATCTTATTTCAACGGCAGGGGCAGTTGGCTTTTTTGTGCTGGCTGAATCGTATTCTGTGATGCAAAAGTTGAAGCAGCGACTGCCAATTCGCGCCATTTCTGTACACAGCAAGTTAGCGATTTGGGTCACAAGTCTTCTCATTACGATGGGAACGCTCATTCTTTACCTGGCCGAATTTGACAGGACGCTCAGTTGGGATCAGCAGTTGTTGCGATCATCGTTTCAAGCGATTTCCGCTGCCAGCACGACAGGTTTTAACACGGTTGATTTGGGTCAATTACAACCTGTTTCACAATTTATACTTTCGACATTGATGTTTATTGGTTCGCCAGCTGGTGGCACGGGTGGCGGCATCAAATCGACAACATTGGGTGTGCTGCTGCTGTTTTTATGGTCTGTTTTGCGCAGCCAGCGGGATGTGAATGTATTTGGCAAACGATTGTCTAACAGCACGCTAATCAAAAGTGTGAGCATTGCGCTGACGGCGATGCTGTGGCTCGTTTTTGCAATAATGGTGATGACGGTGACGGAAACGGCCGTTCCCTTCATCACCATCGTCTTCGAAGCATCATCTGCTCTCGGAACAGTTGGGCTTTCTACTGGACTCACGCCTGAATTGAGCACAATTGGCCGCATTATCATCACCATTTCGATGATGATAGGCCGGGTTGGGCCACTCGCATTTGCGGTTTCGCTGTTTGGCAATCAAAATCGCACAACGCTGTATCGGCATCCACGGGAAGAAGTTTTTGTTGGGTAAACATTCAGGTGCGACGCGCTTTGGAAGTGTGTCGCACCTGTAGAAACGGATTTTTGTTATGAGTAAATGGAAGAATTTTTGGGAAAAGGTAAGAAATCGTGAGGGGGTGGGAACGGCCGTTTCCAACACCTTTTCCTCATTCACCCCCAACAGCCAAAAACGGCGCGAGTTTGTGGTGATTGGCCTGGGGCGCTTTGGCACCAGTGTGGCTCAAACTCTGGTCAGCTACAATCATGATGTTTTAGCCATCGATATCAATGAAGATCGCGTGCAGTCGATGAGCAGCCATCTCCCACATGTCGTTCAACTTGATGCCACAAACGATGAATCGCTTCGGCAAATTGGGATCGGACAGTTTGAAACGGGATTGGTGTGCATTAGCAACCATTTCGAACAAAACTTATTAGCAACCACTCACCTGCTTGATCAGGGTGTGAACTGTGTCATTACCAAAGCCCGCACGTTCACCCAAAAGCAAATATTAGAAAAAATCGGCGTGCATCAAGTTGTGCTGCCCGAACATGAAGCAGGCGTACATCTCGGACGACAGCTTTCAGTCGATAATTTTATCGATTACATCGACATTCGTGATGGGATTAGCGTTGTTGAGCTAAACGCGCCCCAAACGTTGTTTGGAAACACGCTGGCTGAGTGCAACTTGCGGCAAAAGCTGGGCCTAAACGTCATCGCCGTCACGCGTGGGGATGACATCATGGCAAATCTACGGGCTGATTTTCGCATTCAACCAGGCGATGTGCTGCTGGTGATTGGGCGCATTGAGGATGCGGAGAAGCTGCAATCGTAAAGCTCGTTCCTGCTGGTGCTGGAGATG
>QQUD01000931.1 GCA_008501785.1 Chloroflexota bacterium | reverse complement strand
TACGAAGAATTACGTGAATGGTTGGTTGCGCAAGAAGGCGATCAGCCAATTGACGCATTTTTGCACAAGCTGTTTACAGAACTGTTATCACAACGTCGCTTTCAACCAGAACCGGATTTATCTGGGGCGTCGGTGTGTGATTGGTTGGTGCGCTCGGCGGGACGGCTGCGGCAATCGGCTGCGGCGTTGAGCCTGAAAAGTGAAGCCGCGATTGGTGCTGTGTTTATTGATGGCATTAATAATGGGCTGGTGACAGCTAATCCACCTGAACTTGGTGATCCGCCAGACCCAAATGGCATCATGGTTTCTACGATTTACGGGTATTTGTTGGCTGGGAGGCCGGTGCGTGTGCAGGTGTGGCTGGAAACGGCCGCTACCGGCTGGTGGGACATTCCCAATCAACCATTGAGCAACGCTTTTGTGCTGGCGCAAAGCTACGATCCGGATAAGCCCTGGACAAGTGAAGATGATTTTAGCATTCGCAATCAACTTCTCAGCCGTATCGTGCGCGGCCTGACAGCCCGATGTCTCGACGGTATCATCGTTGCCAACAGCGACCTGGATCGGCGCGGTTTGCGACAAGATGGCCCCCTTTGGCGAGCGCTCCAGCATATTCTTTGATGATGGTTCCTGGGTGAGGGTGAGCCAGCGCGGAGAAGAGGTCGTTTGTTCCAGCCCAAATGACGCCGCGCTGCCCCACCCCTACACAGTTTTTCTTGCCCCTTGCCCCTTGCCGTCTGCTCCTGTGAAGAGTTCGTAAAAACATGATGTTTTGCCGTTATGAGCTGCTGGTAAATGATATACTGGCAGCTATTGGTGAAAATTTGTGTTGATTTTGTGTTCGTGAGAAGCGGGTGGAGCAGTACCAGAGAACTATTGCATAATTGCCAGTAAGGTGGATTGAAACTTTTTAGCGATATGCTGTGATTAAGTTAAATGTGGACTAGTTGATGTTCTCTTTGATGGTATTGGACATGACTCGCTTTCTGGGAAGGGGAGTGGGTATGCTGACGAAACATGGATTATTTAACGATTGTATTGGTATTTGTTTCGATAATTTCTGCTTTCATAGGCGGATTGGTTGTGTATTGGTTGCAACGGTCTGAGGTAGTTGTTTCTGACCCTATTGCTGAATCAGTGCCACACCCATTCCCTATCCAAAATATTGTAGACACCCTTGCGGATGGTGTCATCACCTTTGATAAAAAAGAATTGAATATTCGGATGTTGAATCCTGCTGCGGAAAAGCTGTTTGGCTGTTGGGAAGCGGATGTGGTGGGGCAGTCGATTTCGACCTTAATTCGCAACCGCATGGAAGTTGCGGCAGATGCGCCAACACCTGCATTTCGGTCGTTGATTTCCCGAGCAGCGATGGCAGATTATCCTTATGATATGACTGGTCATTCACAAGAGCGGGCGTCGTTTCCTGTTGAGATAGCTATTAATGAGACGATGATGGGGGATGAGTTAATTTATGTGGCGTCGGTGCGAGACGGCAGCAGGCGGCAGTTAGCGGAAGCGGCGCGACGTGATTCTGAAGAGAAATACAAACATCTGGTGCAGCATATGCAGGATGGGGTGTTTATTTTGCAAGACGGCCGTTTCCCATTCGTCAATGAAGCGCTGGCAGCCATGCTTGGTTACTCCGTCACTGAACTAACTGGCAAATTTTATACCGAAATATTAGCGCCTGAAGAACGTGAACAGGCTGTGCGTACCAACAACGAAAAATTGCTGGCTCAGGAAACACCGATAGACCTGGAACTATGTTTGCGTGGCAAAGAACCTGACCATCGCATTATTGTGAATTTGAAAACGAGTTTGGTGAATTATAACGGCCGTTCTGCTCATATGGGCAACGTCGTCAATATCACTGAACGCAAAGAGTACGAAACGACATTGCAACAAGCAAAAGAAACGGCCGAATCTGCCAGCCGATCAAAAAGCGCCTTTCTGGCAAATATGAGCCACGAACTGCGCACCCCGCTCAATGCCATTATCGGATACAGCGAAATGCTGGAAGAAGATGCAATCGATTTTGAGCAAACATCATTTGTGCCTGATCTGCAAAAAATTCGCAAAGCAGGTCGCCACCTACTCGAACTCATTAACGATATTTTAGATCTGTCCAAGATTGAAGCTGGCAAGATGGACGTCTTTGTTGAGTCATTTGAGGTTGCCCAGCTAATTGATGAAGTGACCGAGACGATTACGCCCATTGTCAAGAAAAACAGCAACGAACTGGTGATCACAGGTGATCTGTCAGGTCAAATGAATGCAGATAAAACGAAGGTGCGGCAGACGCTATTTAACCTATTAAGCAATGCCTCAAAATTTACCGAAAACGGCACAATTACTTTGCATACGCTGCGTGAGCAGATGGGTACTGAAGGGGAATGGATTCAGTTTCAGGTGCGAGATACGGGCATTGGCATGACGCCGGAGCAGATGGAATCATTGTTTGAACCGTTTACGCAGGCAGATGTCACCACAACCCGTAAATATGGCGGCACAGGATTGGGATTAGCAATTAGTCGTCGTTTTTGCAATATCATGGGTGGCGATATTATGGTTGAAAGCGCTGAGAATGCAGGATCAACATTTACGGTGTATTTGCCAGTGTCTGTGCAAAGTAAACCATTTGATTTGACAAATTTACCTGATCCAAATGGGGCCACGAGTCAGCATATGACGATTCCGGCCTTTGGTCAGCACACTGTGCTGGTGATTGATGATGATCCCGCAGCCCGTGATTTGATCAAACGCCATCTACGCAAAGAAGGGTTTCACGTGCGGACGGCGGCTGATGGTCAGACTGGGTTGTTGCTGGCTGCGGAACTCAAGCCTGATGCAATTACTTTAGATGTGCTGCTGCCCAGCATTGATGGCTGGACAGTTTTGTCTAAGTTGAAATCGGACCCACTGCTGGCCCACATTCCCGTCATTATTTTAACAATGATTGAGGAACGACAAATGGGATTTGCTCTAGGTGCGGCTGAATATTTGGTGAAGCCGGTTGACAAGCAGCAGTTGTTGCGGGTGTTGGCCCGGTGTCGGGAAGAATACGGCCGTTCTGACGAATCCCCCTCACGCATTTTAGTTGTAGAAGATGATGTTCCAACGCTGGATTTGATGTGCCGCACGTTGGAAAAAGAAGGGTGGGCGGTTGAATCGGCAGAAAACGGCCGTGATGGGCTGATGCGTATGGAAAACGGCCGTCCTGATTTGATTTTGCTCGATTTGATGATGCCAGAAGTGGATGGCTTCCAATTTATTAATGAAATGCGCCAAAACGCTGCGTGGCAGTCGATTCCAATCATCATTGTCACCGCCAAAGATTTAACGTTAGAAGACCAATTGGCGCTTAATGGATATGTCAAAGGCGTTTTGCAAAAAGGGGCTTTTGAGCAGCGGGAATTGCTCGACCAAATCTCGACTCTAGTGCGAGGGTATGTGCATCACCCGGATGTATCTAAAATTAGTTAATCCTTCGGAGTGGAGGCTTTAGTTGGAACCGTTCCGGCTAAAGCCTCCACTCCATACACTTTTTGAATGCTTGATCATGGCTAAGGTATTGCTTGTAGAAGATAACGAAATGAATCGCGATATGCTTTCCCGGCGATTGCGGCGACGTGGGTATGATGTGGTCGTTGCCGAAGATGGCATCACGGGAATGGTCATGGCTTATGTAAAACAGCCTGATTTGATTTTGATGGATATGAGTTTGCCTGTGATAGACGGATGGGAAGTGACGCGCCGGTTGAAAGCAAATCCACAGACGCGCCATATTCCAATTATTGCACAAACAGCTCATGCGATGAATGGCGACCGCCAAAAATGTATGGATGCAGGCTGTGATGATTACACGCCAAAACCTGTCGAACTACCACAGTTGCTGGCCAAAATTGAAGCATTATTGCTAATGTTCCCACCATCAAATATTGATGGCAACATAGCAGGGCGGAACATTTAAACTGAAACCATTTGCGCATTTTCTATCTGGCAAAAGATGTTGGTTTCAGTACTAGAGGTTTCTCATAATGATAAAGATTTTATTAGTTGAACAAGAAGCTGCTGCCCAAACACAATTGGCGGCAAATTTTACACACGAAGGATACGATGTGGTGATTTCTGGAAATGGCTTTGATGCGGTGACAACGGCGCAAATTGAAGAACCAGATGTGATTGTGATGAGTATGAATTTGCCACGACTCAATGGGTGGCAGGCTGCCGAGCAGTTGAAGGCCTCAGCCTATACACAAAACATTCCAATTATCGCTATGACTGATGAGAATTCGATTGAAAATACACGGAAATGTTTGTTAGTTGGATGTGATACGCGCATAGTGAAACCTGTGCATCCAAAATTGATTGTGCAAGAAATCGAAATGCTGCTTTGTGTGAACGGAATTTCATGAATCAAAAAGAGGCGTGCATTCTCGTTGTTGATGACAACGAAATGAATAGAGATTTGTTGTCTCGCCGCATTGAGCGGCAGGGATATCAGGTGATGGAAGCGGATAACGGCCGTTCTGCCCTAGACATGCTCTCAAACCACGCTTTCGATTTAATCTGTCTCGACATCATGATGCCTGAGATGAACGGCTATCAAGTCTTGGAAGTGCTCAAAGACCATCCACAATGGTCAACCATTCCTGTCATTGTGATATCTGCAGCCGACGAAGTTTCTAGCATTGTGAAAGGGATTGAACTGGGTGCTGAAGATTATTTGACTAAGCCATTCAATCCAAAGTTGTTGCAGGCCCGTTTACAGTCCAGCTTGGAGCGCAAACGGTTGTATGACAAAGAGCAGCAACAGTTAAAAGAGCTTGAGATTATGCAGCAATTTGATGCAGACCTGAATGCGACGCTCAATTTGCGCCGTGTTATGCAAATTACGCTGGATTGGGCATTGCGCGAGGCTGGGGGCGATGCAGGCATGATGGGAACCTTGGTGGATGATCAGATTCATGTGTTGGCGTCACAGGGGTACAGTTATGAAGTTACAAGCGAGGACGGGAATATCTTGTTGCCCTACGAATTCCCGGCAGCGGATGAAGCTTTTCGATATAAAAAAGTATCCTATTTGACGAATACTGATGGCGTAGGCTTGCTAACCAGGACGCATAGTCAGATTGCTGTACCCATCATGCGCGAAGCAAAGATAGTGGCGATGCTGCTGCTAGAAAGTATGGAACCCGATTTCTGGGAAGAAAAAGTTCCCTCATTTTTACGTCGTATGTGTTCACATGCTGCTATTGCAATAGCCAATGCCCAACTGTATGAAGGGATGCAGATGGCGAATGAGGCGAAAACAGAGTTTATTTCCATTGTGTCACATGAATTGAAGTCGCCGATGACAACGATACGTGGATATACTAATTTGCTGATGTCAGAGAATTTTGGTGACGTCAATGAAACGCAGGCACAGTTTTTGCAAACGATGCAAGCGAACATGGGGCAGATGACTCGCCTGGTTTCAGACCTGGAAGATATTTCGCGAATTGAGGCAGGGCAGCTTTATTTGAATGCACAGGCTGTTCATGTGCAAGAATTGGTGAACGAGGTGTTGCAGTCAACGCTGTCGCAAATTGAAGAGAAGGAACAGACGCTTGATCTAGATTTTCAAGCAGATTTGCCAAAAGTGATGGGGGATCGGACTCGATTGATGCAAGTTTTTACGAATTTGATTAACAATGCGTATAAGTATACGCCGGAAAACGGCCGTATTTCCATCCGTGCCCACCAAACAATGGAAAAAAATGGCCATAGAGAGCCAAAGCCGATGGTCCATGTCGCAGTAGAAGATACTGGCATGGGCATCCGCGAAGAAGACCAGGAAGCGATATTCACGAAGTTTTTCCGAGGTAATGATGAAGAGGTGTTAAAGATTAAAGGAACTGGCCTTGGATTGAATATTACGAAGAATCTGGTGGAGTTGCATAACGGCCGTATCTGGTTCGAAAGCAAACACCGACGCGGCACCACCTTTCACGTTGTCATCCCCGCTGCAAATTCTGTTAAAAACTAGAACAGAAGCATTTTGTCCCCCAATTTTTAATCAAGTGAACGCATGTTGAGCGCATCAACGTGTCTTTTTTTATTGTTCTCTCGTAACTACTAACCCAGATTGGACCAATTTTCTCTGGTCACGCGACCCGTTTATATGCAAAAATTGGTCCAATCTCTAGAGAGACTTAGTAGTTACGTTCTCTCCATACTATTGACTATTGCCTACGAACTTCTGCCGGACTGTACTAGTGAGCATTCCCTTTTAGTACTTGACAAAAATATGACGTTTGCCTAAGCTGTCTCAAGATTCATCATACGTATGATGTATTATATCTTATGTATGACGCTTTGGAAGAAGGATAAAATATGATAGATGCAGATTTAAATGCTTTTCAGGCAATTCAACGCCCCAGAGTAGTTGATGATGTGATTCAAACGATTCAGCAGGCATTGATACGCGGTGATTTGCAGTCCGGTCAGCGGCTGCCCTCTGAAGCCAAGCTGGTCCAACAGCTAGGTGTCGGACGTGGCACTGTCCGCGAAGCAACTAAGATGCTGTCTGCAATGGGTGTGGTAGAGAGCCGTCAGGGCGATGGCACCTATATTTGCGACACCATATCGCCCAAAGTGATTAACCCCCTATTGTTCACGGTTCTACTTGAATCGAAAAATATGGAAGACCTCTACGAGTTTCGGCGCATGGTTGATATTGGTTATTCCACGCTGGCGGCCGAAAAAGCAACAGCGGCCGATTTTGAAAAGATGGACGCATTGATTACCGAAATGGAAGCGTATCGTGAAGTTGAAGCGCGGGATATTGAGACTTTGGTAGACATGGACTTTAGATTTCACCACGCTATTTTAGAAGCGACGCAAAATCCGCTGATGATCAAAATTGGTCAAATGTTGATGGAAATGTTTCGTGAAACAATCAAACAATCGGTAAGCACCATTGGCGGCGTACGCTGGACGGTTAGCCAACATCGTCGCCTGTTGGAAGCCTTGCGCAGCCGCGATGCTGCTCAGGTACGCGAAGCAGTTATCATGGGGTTGCAAGGCTCGCGCACGAGGCAAGATGATGTTTGATGGCACAGGTTGGCGCACGATTGATTTGACTTTGCCCGTGTATCATGGGATGCGCGGGGTGGAAATTCACCCGCATACCGGGCTGGAAAATGATGGGTACAACACGACGAATTTGATGTTGTACAGCCATTCTGGTACGCACATGGATGCGCCGCTTCATTTTCTGGCAGGGGGCGATACGATTGAGAATACGCCGTTGCAGAAGTGTGTAGGAACGGCCGTTACCATCAACCTCACCCACAAACCACCCAACAGCCTGATCGCGATTGCCGATTTGCAGCCTTACGCCAACAAAATTGGCCTCGGCTCACGACTGCTTTTGCGTACCGACTGGGATTTATATGCCGATAAATCTGACTACCGCACCAGTTTCCCTCGCATTTCATTGGAATTGGCGGAGTGGTTGGGTGAACGCGGTATCTGGCTGTTGGGTTTGGAATCGCCGTCGGTGGCTTCTTTGCAGGATAGGGAGGAGTTAACGGCCGTTCATCAAGCCCTCCTCCGACACGATATTGTGATTGTTGAAAGTCTCGCAAACCTGCGCCAACTGCCCGATGAAGTGATTTTAATAGCCCTGCCGTTAAAAATTCAGGGCGGCGATGGTTCACCTGTGCGGGCAATGGCGCTTGTGCGGGATGAGTAGGAGAAGAGGAACACGGAGTTGCACAGAGAACCACAGAGTTACACAGAGAAGAGAGAGAAGGGAAATTGATTTTTCGGCATGGTTCAGAATGTGGCAAATTAACTTTACAATTTTGACCTAAGAGGGCGACCACAAGGGTCCGCCCCTACACGAGGTCAAATCGTAGGGGCGACCCTTGTGGTCGCCCAAAAAGTGTAAAG
>QQUD01000168.1 GCA_008501785.1 Chloroflexota bacterium | reverse complement strand
ATCGTAAACGGTGAGTGTCAACTGACCAACTGCATTTTTGGTAATTATCCGCTGGCCTACATCATCATATTCATACACCGTACAGGCATTGACATCTGATACGTCTAACGGATTAAACACACACCCTGTCAGGTCAATATTGCCATCCCAGTTGGCAATGGTCCCTTCAACTAACCCTGTTGGTCCGTAGAAAGTTTTGCTGCGCTGTCCCAGCGCATTTGTCACAACCGTTTGCCGACCCAGTTTGTCGTATTCGTACCAGGTGCAGATGTTGGTGTCCCGCTCATTATCCGTCAGTAAAGCGCAGCCATCTAACGTTGTTGACTCATCCCAATTGACAATAGTCCCTTCAACACGGTTCAGCGCATCGTAGAACGTGCGGGTCTTGCGCAACAGCGTGTCAGTGGTGACAATCACATTCCCTTGTGCATCATAATCAACGTCACTCTTAATGTCTTCATCCGGGATGTTTTCATCATATCCCCCATCAACATAGTTGATGATGGTGTAATCGACGCGGCCCACGCTGTCGTATTCAGTCAGCGTCACATTGCCCAGTACATCGGTAGTTTTCCACACGCGACCATTGGTGTCATACTCGGTATGGGTACACAGATTTTCTTCACGCAGTGAGTCAGTGTTGTTGTGCAGGTCGTCGCAGGTGACAATATCTTCATACGCATCAACACCGTCCCAGTTCCTGACAGACAGATATGGGCGACCAGCCGTATCATAAACGCTCAGGTCTGTTTGCCCCAATGTGTTGGTTGTGGAGA
Organism: Chloroflexota bacterium; assembly: GCA_008501785.1. The sequence goes on along the minus strand of QQUD01000168.1, from coordinate 7,207 downwards.
TAACGCGCCCGGCGTCATCGTACTCGTATTGGGTACAGGCATTGGAAGAACGCGCCCCTGGTGAGGTGTCACAAGTTGCCTGCCAGTCAGTCGGGTCGCTGCCGGTCCAGTTGGCGATAGCAGCAATCGCGCGGTTGCCATCATCATAAACGGTCAGGTCTGTACGATTCTCTGTGGCCGAAGTGCGTGTTGTTGTAATCAACCGGCCAATCGTATCATAGCCATAGGAGGTAGTTAGCGCACTCGACGTTCCGAATGCCTGAGTCACTTCAGTCACCTGCCCGAAATCGTTGTATTGGTAAAATGTCACGACCCCATTCGGGTCTGTTTGAGTTTCCACCAACCCTTTTGCATTCGTTGTATTAGGGGTAAAGGTTGTGGTCTTGCCACGCGCATCCGTAATGCTGGTAACAAAGGTCGGAAAACTCAGGTTATCGTACTGATAGGTGGTTGTCTTTTGATCGGCGTCAGTGACTTGGGTTAGGCTGTTCTCGCCATTGTATTGCAGGAATGTTTCATTCCCTTCGGCATCTTTGATATATGTCAGGTTGCCACCATCCCAACCCATTTCGGTTGGATTATCATTGGCATCACGCAGCAACTCCTGGTTGAAGTCAAAATCATAATTAATATCGCCGCCTTCACCACAGCCGGGCGTGCCGTCAGCACAAACATATTCTGTGTTAGTCAGAATGTTGCGGTCGCTGTAGGTGTGCGTCATGGTGACGCCGTTTTCGAAGACAGTCACCACATCCCCCTGACTGCGATCAATATCGACCAGCAGATTGCCTGCACCATCCTGCTGTTGATAAGCACGGCCCTCGACATCGTATGCTGTTTCTTCAATGATCACACCTGAAGGGTCAACAACTTTTGTGAGATGGTGGGTAAAAGTTGTGTCTTCGTAATGGTATGTTGTCGTTTTGCCAAGCAAGTCGGTGACTGAGGTCAGATTGCCATTGGTATAACCAAACTGAACATCACGCCCGATGTTGTCAGTAATGGTGTCAATCGTGCCATCCACATTGTAGTCAAAGTCCAGATACCGGCTGCCCTGGCTCACCATATCTAGCTGCGCGTTGGCATTGTAGGTGAAATTAGTCACATTGCCTGACGCATCTTCTTTTGTTTGCAGCAGACCTACGCTATTGAAGGTGTACACTGTTTGATCTGACGTGGTGAGGCTGTAATCACTGCCACTATTAACCAGTTCGGCTGTTACCCCCGGTGTAGCAGTAAACGATCCGTCTCCATTATTCTCAAAAGTTAACCTGGAACCATCCGTTGTTTGCAGCATCACATCATCGTTGATGTGCAATCGCATATCATAGTTGTGCGTCCATCCATGCCCCAACACGCTATTGTACACACCAATTGATTGCGAAGAATAAGAACGTTTAAAAGCTAATGCACCTCCATTTACGGGAATGGCATAATCAGATACTTGATGGCTCAAGTTCCCGTTCCGTGTGTTAATACCAGTCCCAGCCCAGGCTTGGGTACTCGGAAGTCCTACGCAAATCCCTTCGCACGTCACATCAGCGCCATTAATCATTAAATCTGCGATAGTTGTTAATGGTATCGCATCGAAAATGGGGGGGAGTGCTAACAACCTAGTAGATGCCAAATAATCAACAGGGGTATTTGTGTTACTTGTAATATCTTTGACTAGTGTATGGGTTCCGTCACCATTGCCCTTCCAACTCTCAACTTGATAACGGTAGGCGACACCATCTGCATAAACCCCGTTGTGTTTGTAATCATCCCACGCTATTACCAAATCATGTATGCCATCATTGTCAATATCAAAGGGATATGCCTTTCCAGCTCCCGGCTCATTGTTTCCAGTTGGCCCCACGTCCGGGCGATAAGTGTCATATGCTTCAACTTGAATGGGGGCGTCAACAAAGGTGCCATCCCCATTTCCCGGGAATATATAGGCTTGACCGGAATCCTCATCATCATCTTGGCCCGCAATAATGTCCAAGTGATTGTCGTTATCGAAATGCCCAACAGCAAGAGAACCCCCTGCCATTGATAAGTTTGCGACTTCGTATGGGTAGCCTAAATTGCCATGTCCATCGTTTAAAGATACATAAATTTGACCAGCGCCCCTGCTAACATAACTAGAGGTAACAAGATCAATGTATCCATCCTCATTCACATCCCCTGGTGCATATACTGAAGACGTTGCGTCTGGATAAGCATCAATCTTTGACCCTGGCTCAAAATCGGCAATCCCATCGTTGATGAAAATTCGACCTCCCAATCCATTATTCACGAGAGCAGCTAAATCGTAATACCCATCGCCATTGAAGTCAGCAGCGGTAATACCACCCTCTATGAACGAAAATGAGGAATCTCCAATCTGTGCATCGTTCACAGATGGCCTGGAGCGAACAAAGGTTAATGGAGTTGTTTGCCTGAAGAGGTAGGCATCACCATCATCCCCAATAGCAATGAAGTCGTGATCACCATCTGCATCAAAGTCTGCAATTGTAAACGTGACATATTTAAGGTCTGCTTCTGCGGTATGGATCGGGACAGAATCGTCACCAATAGTTCCATTGTCGATCACATACAAATCTATCTGTTTACCATCTTTTGATGTTAGCAGAAAGTCTGTGGTGTTTTCAGTGGGTGTTGCATTGTTTTTTGCATTTGCTAAAAAATCGTTCCCAGACTCGGCCTGGGTAGACCCTGGCTGGGAAAACATGCCTAAAAGAACGGCGCAAATTGTCATTAGGATAAAGAGGTTGCGCCACCTCCATGTTTTTTCAGTGTGTTTAGGCCAATTGGTCATGGTTCGCCCCCATTGTTGTTTTGTTTCGTGTTTATTCATATTGCCACGTTCCTGTTTTGGTCAGTGTGATGATGTGTCCATCTGCACTGTCATAAGTAAGCGTGTGGTATGCTGCTTCAAGTGTGGATGATGGCTGTTCTGTCATTTCACTCCCGCTGTTGTATTGCCAAGTATCAGCATAAACGGTGTCGCCGCTGCGCCCGCCCGACAAGATAATGGCCTGCTGCACCGGATCGTAAACCATGCCCAATGCCTGTCGAACTGCTGGGTTCGGCACGGTAATGTCTGCCCACTTGTTCATTGTGGGGTCATATTGCCACAGGTCGTTAAGTTCATTGCCATTGGCATCCCGCCCGCCGAAGATAACCAGCATGTTGCTGTCTGAGTTGTATGCTGCGCCGTGCAGGGTGCGTGCAGGTGGAATATCGCCGGAGATATCATTCTTATGGTTCCAGGCACCATTTTCAAACACCCATAAGTCGTTGAAATAGGTTGTGTTGGCATTTCCTCCAAACAAATACGTCTTTCCCTGGCCGTTGTTGATCATGACATGGTTGGTTCGTGCCGGTGGCAATGTCGCTTGATTTAGCGTTGTCCAATTACCTTGATCAAACTGCCACATTTCATTGAGGGCAACGTCTGCACGGTTGCTACCGCCAAACAGCAGCACCCGGCTGCCGTCATACACCATTTCCATGCCATAAACAGCATTGGGCTGGTCCGTCGTTGTCGTTACTATCATCCAGTCTGTGCCATTAAGCTCCCAGGTGGTGTTCTCGTATGGCCAACCAGTACCATTGCCACCATAAAGCACCGTGACATCCCGACTGCTATCGTAGGCCATTGCGTATTCGCTCCATGCAACAGGGACGTTTGTAGTTGTCACTTTCTGCCAGGAAGGGGTACTGTTTACATCTGGCAAATGCCCAATATTGTAATTTTGGTCAATTTCTGCTGCTGACAACGCCTTGTTATAAACGGCTACCAGATAAAAGGTTCCCCACCAGTAGCGGCTGCCATCTAGCTCGCCTGCCAGACCAAACTTGTAGCTGCTATCCCAATTGGAAAAATCGCCAATTTGTGTATCGCTTTTTACCTCAACGCCATTCACATAGATGCGGCGTGTGTCGGAAGCGTCACGTGTGTAAACCACATGCGTTAAGTTCATGCTGGCAGTTCCAGCATTGGAGTCCAAATGCGTGGGGCTGCCATTCAATGTTGTATCTGTGGTGCGTGCTCGTACATTGAAATAGTCATATTGCTGCCCCAATGTTGCGTTTCGGTAGCTTGGGTTCAGTGAAATCGATGCGATGCGAGCTGGCCCGTTTTGGCTTGTGTTGGCAGGCTGGACCCATGCTTCAAACGTCAGTTCATTGGATGTTTGGATAGCGTCTATCAGCTTGGAGGCTGCACCAGATGATGAGATGAAGCCCTCCATCTCCTAACCAGGTAACAGCGTCCGTATCACCAATTGCCAAGTCTAGTGGATTTCCAACACCGGATACGTCGCCAACGGTGGCTCCACTCCCCTCTTGGAAGGTGTACAACGCCTGCAATCCATCTATAATGCGTACATCTTCTGTCACGGTGATGTAATCTGTAATGGCAGAGATATCTGTGTCATTAGGCCCCGTTGCAGTTAAGGATACTGTATAGACACCAGCCTGATCATATTCATGTGCGGGTGATTCAGCAGTTGATGTTGTGCCATCCCCAAAATCCCAATGATAGGTATCAGCATTAACAGAATTGTTGGTAAAGTTTACGGTCAGCGGCGCAATACCACTGGTCTTGTCTGCAATGAAGCTGGCGGTTGTGTTATTGTATAAATGTCCCGCGTTAAAATTTTGGTCAATCTCGGCGGCTGACAGCGCCTTATCGTAAACCGCTACCAAATAGAAAGTTCCGAGCCAGGGGCGTAAACCGTCTAGCTCGCTTGCCAGCCCAAACTTGTAGCTGCTGTCCCAGGTGGAGAAGTCACCAGTTTGCGAGTCGCTCCCTACTTCAACGCCATCCACATAGATGCGGCGCGTGCCAGAAACATCGCGGCTGTACACCACATGCGTTAGGTTAGTGCTGGCAGTTCCTGCATTAGAATCCAAATGTATAGGACTTCCATTCAATGTTGTGTCTGTAGTACGCGCCCGCGCATTGAAGTAGTCGTAATGTTGACCCAGCGTTGCATTGCGCAAGTCCGTATCCAATGAAATTGACGCGATGCGAGCTGGCCCGTTTTGGCTTGTGTTAGCAGGCTGGACCCACGCTTCAAACGTAAGTTCATTAGTTGCCTGACTGGCATTGATTAACTTAGTCGCTGGGCCTGATGAGGAAATCAGAACATCGGAAAATACTGTTAGACCACCATCTGCCAACCAGGTGATTGCGTCTGTGTTTCCGATTGTCAGGTTTAACGGCACGCCCACACCCGAAATATCGCTAACGGTAGTCCCATTCCCTTCTTGGAAGGTGTATAAAGCCTGCAATCCATCTGTTGTTCGGCTGGTGTTACCACCTGGTGTTGACGTGGGTGTTGGAGGTGGCGTGTCGGTTGGTGCAGGTGTTGGTGTGTTTGCTGGTATGGATGTCGGTGTGTTTGTTGGCGTTGCTGTATTAGCTAATTCAATGTGAATCGCATTGACTGCTATTGTCATGCCATCTGCTGAACCGTCCCAATATGCGCTGTATGTACAACTTGTATCGCTGCCAATGCTGGCTCTTGTCACCCGCCAGCCCAGGAACGCTGAATGAACCCTTGGTAGATAAGTAAAGTTCGCTGGTAGTCGGGTCTATCCACACGCCACGTATATCTTCATCATCGCCACCATCACTTAGGCCTACATCAGAGCCATCAAAATACATTGACCACGTACCGGCTGTGGTCTCGCCTAGACTGGTTGGTGTAAATTCCACCAAATCTATGTCATAGGCGACAAAAGATGGTGTTATTTGAGTGCCTCCCAAGAGGCTAATTAACAAATGGCCATTGGGCATGACTGTGAATGCATCCAAAATCCCCTGACTGGTATCATCTAAACCAATATCAGACCCGTCAAAATACATCTCAAAGCTGCCTGAAGTCGTGTCTCCCAAACTGGTCGGAACAAATCGGACAATATCGCTGCCATCTACGTAGCCAACATCGGGCAAGGTGATGCCATCTGACAGAAATGTCAATAGCAGCGACCCATCGCTTAATTTTGTAAACCCCGTTATGTTAGCCTTGGTTGGAATGCCGACATCAGAGCCGTCAAAGTACATTGACCAGCTATCGCTGCCTACGTCGTAAGCCAAGATGTCATCTCGTGTGTAAGCAATGCCATCGACGCTATATTCGTAAACTGCGCTGACATATATTGTGTCGCCACTGCTGGCCGCATTGACTCTTCCCCACTGGGAAGATGCCAACCCTGCAATGAGAGCCAGGAATGCAAACAGCACCCAGGTGGGCGCTGCCCTTGATTGACTAAATAATAATTTCATAAAATAAACCTCCATTGGTTGAATGGAATGTTTACAGCCGTATGTGCAGCTAATTTGCTGTTTATCTCTTTTTGGGATTGCAATATTTATCCTGATGCGCAAACTTGCAGCACTTTGTTATCTCATTACAGTTGCAAACATTCAGTGAATAAATTTTGCGAGGTAGCTCCCTCCTCGCGTACTGACATTAGATGCTATGTATCGTAAAGATGACAGCTGCGATCAGGCAATGGGTTGTGATGATTCCTTTGCGTTTCATCACATTGAAAGAATCTTGGCACAATTGCGCTTATCAATATTAGATATGTATCAGCTAGTTGGATTGAAAATTGGGTCATTCTTGTCCTCTTATGGCGATATTGAATGGAAATAGCAAGCTAACAGGTAGAAAACCCGCGTCATGTGGCTATCTATTTCCGGTGACTTATGTGAGGTACAAACTTCGCTTGGCTCCCTCTCCCTGGCCATCGGTTGGAAACGTTAAACTGATTATTGATTATATTGATGAGGAATCAGGGTCCTATAGCCAAGAAGTCCCAGGACTTATCGGCTGCAAGGTATTGAATGTCTGTTCTGAGGACACCACTCCACCAACATCCCCAGTTTTGTCCCAAAAGTATAAAGTAAGTTTGCAGTTGATATAGGTGTTTGCAGTTGTTTTGGCTTGTCGGTTTCGACAAATACCCTAATTTGACAGCTTCACACCTTGCGGCTATATTATTCTGGATTATATTCCAGAATGGGGCAATTTGATGACCAGTCATGCAACAGACATAAACTGTGAAGCTATACGGCCGTTTGTGCCACCACGCTTCTTTCGTAATCCACACCTACAAACAATTGTTGGCGGCAAGTATCTACGCACGACCGATGGCGTGACGTTTACACGGCGGAGATTGACCACGCCAGATGATGACTTTATCG
>QQUD01000589.1 GCA_008501785.1 Chloroflexota bacterium | reverse complement strand
CCTCCCATTTTGAATGATTGAGTATCTAATAATCACTTCCCATTTTGGAGTGGAGGCTTAAGCCGGAACGGTTCCGGCTTAAGCCTCCACTCCGGGAAGATAATACTTGACTATTGCTTAGTTGAGTAAGCTGCCCAGCAAAACAACCTCACCAGTGCGCTGCTCACTGCCACCTTCTGGCTCAATCGAAACACCCACAGCATCGAACGTGCCTAGCGGGTTTTCGGAACTAACAATCAACACGCTTTCACCTTGTGTATCGACGACAAAGGTTTCGGCCGTTTCATGTTCACTGCCTTGAATCAGCAATACCTGATACACGCTGTCCTCAGGCAATGGTCCCATGCCGGTTACAATCAGAATCGCCGTATTGCTTGCTGCATCAACAACAAATTGTCCGGCAGCATCGGGCTGCGTTTCAGGATTGCCTGGAATCGCAACAGTGTCAACTGTTGGAGATGTGAGAATTGACATGATATCACGAGCCACCAAGGTTGATTCGTCTAAATCTGCATAATTATCAGACAGCTCATTATTCATCGCCACGAGTGAACTGATTTCAGCTTCCAGTTCTAACTCTCGTTCGGCACGTGTTGAAGCTGTATTTATTAAATTTTGATTTTCTTGAGCCAGAGTAGTGACACGATTTGTCAGGGTCAGATTTTCGTTGCGAAGAAGCTCGTTTTCTGCCAGTAAATCTTCATTATCCACTTTTATGATCATTACCCTTTCTTCAAGAAAATCATTGTCAGCAGCTAATGTTTGATTGAAGGATTGTAAAACGGAGTTACGCCCTAATAGCACAAATGCCCAAATCAGCATAACGGCTGCCAGCGCCAGACCAGCGCCACTCACTGCGGGTGATGACAAGAAAGATTTCAGCGTTTCCCAAACGGAGGGGGAAGATTGGGCAGGTTTGGGGTAAAACGGCCGTTTTACCCCATTCACTTCAGCAGATGCACCAGGTATGGCAGCTTGGCGTGTGCGAGCATCAGCCTCGACGCGTGCAAACAGATCTGCTGTGATGTTGAGGGCAGGTTGGATGGGAACGGCCGTTAACACCATCGCATCAACCGTCTGCAAATAGTCGTCCAATTCCACCTTTGCAGCCGGATTTGCATCAACATAGGACTCTACCTGACGTCGTTCTTCTTCAGTCAGTCCACCCAACGCATAAACAGCCAATAAATCTTCAATTCGCTCTTTCATGATCTGAATTCTTCAGCTAAACCCGTCCCTTCAAAAGCGCGTTTCAGCTTTTGCAAAGCCAGTTTTGCTCGTGTGTTGATTGTGCCAAAAGGAATGCCAAACTCCTGGGCAATTTCGCGGCGCGTTTTCCCTTGAAAATAAATCCACTCAACCACATTTCGCTGTTCAGTGGGAAGCTCTGCCAGGGCAACAAGAACCTGTTCTTGCTGCAACAGTGACCAGGCAGCTTCCGGTACATTGTGGTCTGCTTTCAAATGAGGACTCGACTCGGCCTGCTCCGAATGTGCATCTGGTAATGATTCCATGGTGACTTTTTTCTCTTTGCGAATCACATCAATCGACAGGTTGCGGGCGATGCCAAACATCCAGTTCGTGATGCTACCGCGATGTGCATTAAAGGACGATGCATTTTGCCAAACACGCCAAAATGTTTCTTGCACAATTTCCTCAGCCTGCTCTCGATTGCCTACAATTCGATAAGAAAGGCCAAGCACAGATGAGGCATATCGTTGATACAGCTCTTTGTATGCATCAACATCACCCGACACAATTTGTGCAATTATCTGTTCGTCGTTCTGATTACTCATACAGCTTGCCACGGACTAATGTGCAATATGAAGGTTAAAAATTTAGTGTCCCATTATCCATTATTTACTTAGTAACCGTTCGGAAATAAAATAGCGGTTTCGGAACCGAACGGTTACTTTAAGCCCATTCGCCAATTCCATAACTTATTTGCGAATGGGCACTTAACATCCATTTTGCACATGCTCATTACTAGAATTACGTACCAAATGTCCATTTGTACGTATTGTGTTCGCAGATTGGACCAATTTAAAGGTATGATTGCCTCTTTTCAAAGGAATTTGGTCCAATCTTGTCTGGTTTAAAATCCTTCTAGTTTGGAGAGATCGGCTAACCCTTGGGGAAGAGTGGAAATATGTTGCAGTAGGGCCAGCCGGTTGTTGCGCACAACCGTATCATCATCCATCACCAACACATTATCAAAAAAACCGGTAATTGCGGGAACCATGTCCCACATAGAGGAGAGGATAGAAGCTAACGTACCATTTTGTTTGGAAACGGCCGTTTGATACACCTGCAACAATTCTTGTTCAGGATCAGATGAAAGGTGAGATGGGTCAAATTCAAATTGTTCAGTCAGGTCTCGGGTAATGCGGACACAACGGGCATAAGCATCTAACACCGGCGACCAGCTATGCGCTTTCATAGCATCTGCCAGCGAACGCGCATCTCGCGCAGCCTTAAATGGATTATGTCCCTGTTCAGCCAAAATAGCAGCAACGACAGATTTAGCAAACCCTTGTTCACGCAGTACGCCTTCTAAACGGCCGTTTACAAAAGCCACTACCGTATCTATTTGTGCATCAGAACATGAAATTGGCAATAGCTTGGCCGCTTCAGTCAAACCAGTTCGCACATCAAACACACATTCATGTTGAATCAAATTGTCAATCAAATGTAATGCAGCTCTACGTAGGGCGAATGGATCATTAGACCCTTTGGGGGTTAAACCAACACTAAATAAACCGACTAAACTGTCCAATCGATCTGCCAAAGCCAGCGCCATACCGGGTTTTGTTTTGCTTACAGCGTAATATTGTTCGGCAATAGCTGCGGAAACGGCCTCATCTTCACCACTCAGTTTAGCATAATGTCCGCCCATAAACCCTTGCAATGAGGTCATTTCGATGACCATACTTGAGGCGAGGTCTGTTTTAGAGAGGGCAGCGGCACGGGTGGAAACGGCCGTTTCTTCATCCGTCAACCCCAACATCCCCGCAACAATCGGCGTCAGCTTTTCCAGTCGATGCACCTTGTCTAACATAGACCCTAAATCAGCCTGGAATGTGAGCGTGTCTAACTTTGGTAAAAAGTCTGCCAGCTTATGTTTGACATCATTTGCATAGAAAAATTCAGCATCAGCAAAACGCGCCTTCAGTACTTGCTCATTTCCCTCAACCACAATATCCAGATGCTTCTCATCTCCATTGCGCACTGCAATAAAAATGGGCAGCAATTCATCCGTTTCTATCCCATACACCGGGAAATAACGCTGATGTTTGCGCATCACGGCAATCAACACTTCGGCAGGCAGCTTCAGGAAACGTTCGTCAAATTGACCGCGCAATGGTGTCGGGCGCTCAACCAAATTGGCAACTTCTTCTAACAAAGCGCTATCTTTAGGAAGATACCCTTTTTTCTCGGCAACCAGCTTAGAAGCGACATCGTAAATGTTTTGCTGTCGTTTAGCACCGCTAATCACAATGCCATTATTACGCATAATGCCCAGATAGTTTCGCGCATCGTTAATGCGAATTTCAGGGGACCCATACGGCCTTAAGCCACGACTGCTGCGGGATGAGTTGACATCAGCATAGGAAATGGGAATCAAATCAGGACCAAACAGCGACACAATCCAACGCAATGGGCGGCTGTATTGGATGCCGGTCTCGTTCCAGCGCATACTGCGGCCAAAACGAATGCGAGCAATCAGTGCTGGCAGTTCTTGTGCCAGCAGAGATGCAGTGGGGCGGCCTTCTTCTCGGGAAACGGCCGTTACATATCGTTTGTCCCCTTCCTCTACCACCTTTAGCTCAGCAACCTCAACCCCTTTACTTTTAGCAAAACCAATCGCCGCCTTCGTCGGGTTTCCATCTGCATCAAATGCTCTATCAGCAGGGGGACCTTTGACAATGGTCTCAAAATCAGCTTGCCGCCCAACCAGATGTTGCACAATCACAACCAGCCGCCGGGGGGTGCCCTCTACCACAACATGCCCATGTGCCAATCGCAATCGATCAAACATTTCTGGCACCAAAGTGCGCAACTGGCGCAAGGCCGATTCCAAATCAGCAACTGGCAGCTCTTCACTGCCCAATTCTAGCAAAAAGGTGTGTGGTGTTTCCGTTTGTGCAAATTGAATGGTGGGGGCTGCTGCTGGCGGTTCAGATTTTTCCCACACATCCATAAGAGGAAAATCGAGCTGCTCTCGCTGCGCCAAATAGAGTTCAGAAACACGCCGCGCCATTTTACGCATGCGGCGAAAATAGTTGGCACGCTCTGTCACACCAATTGCACCACGTGTATCTAACACATTAAACAGATGAGAACATTTCAAATTGAAGTCGTGAGCAGGAACAACCAATCCAGCATCTAGACAGCGCTGCGCTTCCTGTTCGTAAATATCGTAAACCTGGCGCAAGCCATCAACATCAGCCACATTGAAATAATAATTACAATGCTCAATCTCGCTTTGCAGCAGCGCATCCCCATAAGAAACCGAAGCACCGTACTCCATATCCCAGACGGCAGCACTGCCTTGCAACGCCAATGCAATGCGGTCCAGTCCATAGGTAATTTCAACGGATACGGGGTCTAATTCTTGGCCACCGGCTTGCTGAAAATAAGTGAACTGGGTAATTTCCTGACCATTGAGCCACACTTCCCAGCCCAACCCCCAGGCCCCTAATGCGGGGCTTTCCCAGTTGTCTTCGACAAATCGAATATCTTGCTCATGGGGATGGATACCAATAGCTCGCAAACTTTGCAAATAAAGCTCTTGCGGGTTGCCAGGATCGGGTTTGAGAATGACTTGCAGTTGGTGGTGCATTTGCATGCGGTTGGGGTTTTCGCCAGAACGGCCGTCATCGGGGCGAATGCTTGGTTCCACATAGACAACATTCCACGGCTCAGGACCCAGCACGCGCAGCACTGTTGCCGGGTTCATGGTGCCCGCACCAACCTGCACGTTATATGGCTGCTGCACCAAACAACCCTGTTCTTGCCAAAATGTCAATAATCGAAGAATAATTTCCTGAAAGCTCAGTTTATCGCCCATAAAAAAATGAATCCAACGCGTTTGCGTACCCTAATGGCTTTTGATTATAGCATGAGGGTTGGAAGTTGACATATGGGCAATTGGGGCTTGTTTACTTATTGTGTGTTGGCAACAACTGAGGCAAAAGCGCGCACATTAGACCAATGTTCGATGCCAAAGAACAGTTGCTCAGATGCTGCTACCGGCATCAGAACGGACCTGTCAAATTGATTGTTATTCGGATTTTCTATACGAGCAAAAACGACGGATTGCTCCCCGACTTGCAGGTCGTGAACGGCCGTTCCCGTCAACTCCTCTCCACAGCGCACGACCAAAATATCATCTACAGGACTTTGTCCTGACACTATCATCATGCCAAAAAGAAACTTGCTGCGCTCGACGCGAGACAAACGAAACCAAGCATAATCTATACGCCGTAATAAAAAACTTTCCAAAAACTTTAAACGAATCGCTCAAGCGATTACACTTATTCAGCTTCCGGAAAGTTGTGAGTGTGCAGTTTACACAAACAAAGGGGTTTCTAACTTAAAATTCAAGAATACGAGCAGCCAGGTTTCGGGAATCATCATCATTCCCATTCTTTTTAGTTTTTCGTGCGCTGCGCCACTTTTCACGAGCCGATTCAACATCACGATTCAGTTGAATCCAATCTTCGACCAGCAGCAGCAACCCTGGACGTTTTGTGCTGAATAAAATACGTGGCAGTTGGCTGCGCTTTTTCTGCAACGTTTCCGGCATACTGTTCATTTCCAACATGGTACATGTTTGTTTGAAATGAGGCTTGGCTAACACACGATCCCGACGTGACAGCTCTTTGAGGGAATAGTGCTGTGCCATTTGAGAGGAGGTAATGTTGTCAAGACGGCCGTAACTGATCTTCACTTCACCGGCTGGGGTTTGTAATAGCAAATGGTCTGGCGTAATAACAAACCAGGCACGCGGCAAGAAAAACGCATAATATACCCAAAACATGATTACCAGGGGAATAACGAGCCACAATACAAACCAATAACTACCTAAGATATTTTGAACCAAAAAATCAAACAAACCGACACCCACTAATGCTAGCCACAATGCAAGCAACTTCCATTTGAAGCGACGGCTCTGAACATCGTAAATCAACATCCTATGCTTTTTCACAACACCACTACTTTTTGAATTGCTATAAACGAGAGTTGGGGAGGAGCATTGCCATAAAGCTCTTGTCTATAGACTTAACATCCGATACGAAAATTAGATGGGGCCAAAACGGCCGTTTTATACTCCCCAAAATAAATCGATGAGCCACAGTCTTTCAACTAGGCCTCATTAAAATCAAACCTGAAAAATTCCTCGATAAGGAACAACCTTATAGCTAAATTCCGTTACAAATTCATCTAATTTATCATTCAATTCTAACCAGGAATGATTATCCAATAATTCATACATCGTGTCTCGTTCACGACAAACAAATCCAATCAAACGATTAGGCGCATCACCATAAGCAGTGTGCCACGCTTCACTCATCTGAAAGCCCATCGAATTCATCGACGGCACATATTGGCGCATCACAAATTGCCGATACGCTTGCATAACCTCCGGCTTCACTTCATAACTTAACAATAATTTATAGCCGGCAAATTCTTCATTCATACGTTTGCTACGCCTCCTACATTAAAATAGACGCTTTTTGCTTCTTCATTATTACACAGCATATCAATAAAAATTTACAAATTCTCTTACCTACTATAATAGCAGCAAACGCAAGGCCTTAGCGCAATTTCTACAAACCGTTAATTTTGGCTAATGGCAGCGTAAAAGTAAACATACTCCCTTGTCCTAATTTACTGTCAAAACCAATCTCTCCACCCTGCGCCTCAACCATCTTACGTACAATTGACAGCCCCAATCCCCACCCATTCTGAGCCCGAACCTCTACATGATCAGAACGGAAAAACTGGGTAAACAATTTTTGCTGGTCTTCTTCAGAAATACCATATCCGGTGTCAATAACAGCCACTTTGGCAAAATCATTATCAAACGTGGCACGCACAATAATCGCGCCACCATCCGGCGTATATTTATGGGCATTGCTCACCAAATTTGTTACAACTTGAGTAATGCGATTTGGATCGGCATGTACAGGGGGCAAGTCTTCAGGAACTTCCACAGCAATTTTCTGATTACGGCCCACAATTGGTTTGCGGTAATTATCAACCACGTCTTCCACAACCTGATTCAAATCAAAATCTTGCACATCAAACGTCATACGGCCACTTTCAATGCGGTTAATGTCTGATAAGTCACTAATCAACGCACTCATGCGCTCCAAATTGCGGCGAATCACTTCAAGAAATTGGCGCTGCTGATCGTTTACAGGACCAGCCATACCGCTGTTAATCAGATCGGTATAGCCTTTAATTGAAGTCATTGGCAGCCGCAGCTCGTGCGTTACCAAAGAGACAAACTCGCTTTTCGCATTATTTGCAAATTGAATTTGTTGGTAAAGGCGGGAGTTATTAATGGCAACTGCGGCCCGATCTGCTAACCGCTCAACAAAAGCCGTGTCCTCACGGCTCATATCGTCAAAATGCTGACTCTCAAGCGTAATTAATCCGGCAATAACGTCATTTTGTTGAATAGGCACAGCCAACTGAACGGTTGCGGGTGTGCCATCAATTGATTCTGATTCAGCAACATTGCGGATCACAACCGATTTTTTCTCAGCCAACACTTGTTTGAGAACTGGATGATTGCTTTCCACTGTGCGCGCTGCATTTGGCTCTTGCACACCGCGATTTACCATTAACCGCAACAGATGCTCATCACTTTCATCGTCCACTGGCTCAAGCAATCCAATCGAACCCCCATCTGCATTGGTCAGAGCAATAGCCCAATTTAGCGACAGCCTCAAGACTCGATCCAAATCCAAT
>QQUD01000228.1 GCA_008501785.1 Chloroflexota bacterium | reverse complement strand
AGTAATTGTGGCTGTGAGCCTTATCCCGTATGATTTCGTGTGTATATTTGAGAATAGCGAAATTTAGAAAATCCACGCAAAGACGAGAAGCCGCAGAGGGGCAATCTTGGCGTCTTTGTGACGTTGCGTGACATAAAGTTAATTCCGACAATGTCTATTATAAATTTTTCCTCCAATTTGTGACTGCATAAAAATTAATTTGTCAGAATTTATTAGTTCTTCTTACCAATAATTCACATGATTGATTCCTCACGGGAATCATGAACAGGCATTTCTCATCATCGGTTGGAGGTTTTGATGGCTCAAAACTCATATCACAAAAATAAATATAGCTATCGATCTGGTAAGGTTGAACAACTTATGCAAAAGTTGACTGAACCTGCACGACAAGTTGAACTCATTGAGAATCGGTACCAGGCACGATTTTTAGCATCTTTGCTATTGGCTTTTATTATATTTGCTGTTCTTTCGATTGTAATTCAGTTGTTAACCGTACCCGGATTCGAAGAGATTTTCCCTTCATTGGGAATAGGGCTTTTAATTTTAATTGGTGCGTATTTTTTAAGCAGAACAAGGCATTTTAAATGGGGGATCATTTTTGCAATTGCAATTCCTTCAATTGCCGTGTTTGTGAATCTTGTCTTAGTTCCTTCATCTATTCCCTCAGTTGTTTTTCTATTAATCAGTATATTATTAAGTAGTGTTTTGTTACAGTGGCGCTGGACTCTTTTTTTGGTTGGTGTTGATATTTTGGTGCTTGTTTTATTAATACTGTTCCTGCCAGCCCTTAGTTTTATACAACTTTCAGCATCCATGTTTTTTATCTTTATTGCTTCAGGTCTAATTATGGTAACGATTCGTTATCGGGACATTTTGGAAGAAAGCCGTCAAGCTGAACTAACAAAAAATGAGAAAAGGTATCGCAAATTAATTAGTCAGTCACCATTTAGCACAGTTGTTTATTCACCAGATGGGCGGCCACTTTTTTACAATAAATCAGCTATTGAATTATGGGATGTCTCTGAGCAGGATGTTGCTTTTATCAAAGATCATTACAATATTTTGCAAGATCAGCAGCTTGAGGAAAAAGGTGTGTTGGCATTTGTCAGAAAGGGCTTTAGTGGCCAGGAAGCGGTTGCGCCACCCTCTCAATATATATTTGAACGTGTTGGGGAAAACGGCCGTATTGTCACAGACGAACGCTGGATTGTCGCACATTGTTACCCAATTCTAGACGATGACCAGCAAATTTTAGAAGTTGTGTTGATCCATGAAGACATTACAGAGCGCCTGGAGTCCGCAGAAAAGCTTGAGCAGCGTAATCGTGAGCTTACCTTGTTAAATCGCGTTATTTCTGTGGCAGCATCAACACTAAAGCGGGATGATATTTTGCGTTTTGTGGGCCGTGAAATGGCTTCTGTTTTTGAAGTATCACATGCAATTTCTGCGTTGTTTAACGAGGATAACAGTGAAATTGTGATTACCTCTGCTGTTATGCCAGCAGGAACACCTGATATTGTTGGAAGGTCTGTGTCAATACGGCCGTTTTCTCAATTGCCAATCTCTGAATTTCTAATTGACCAAAACTCACATCTAAATATTGAAGATGTGCAAACATTTACTCATCTCGCTCCGGTTCATGATTGGTTAGCTCAACTAAAAATACGCTCCTTATTAATCGTACCGCTCATTCTACGCAAAACGCTAATTGGTATCATTGCTTTGGCAACAGAACATACATATTTATTTGACTCAGCTCAAATCAAATTAGCAGCTAGCGTTGCATCTTCGGTCAGCCAGGCATTACAAAATGCGCAGTTGTACGAAGAAGTGCAGCAGCATTCTGCCAAATTAGAGGCACGCGTTGCGCAACGAACGGTTGATTTAGAAGATGCAAATCAGAAGTTGCAAGCGTTAGCAATGGCAAAAGATGAGTTCATTGCCAATGTGTCACATGAATTGCGAACCCCTATTGGAAATATCAAGCTTTATCACGATTTGCTCACCATTAATCCACAAAAACGAGACACATATTTAGCAACTTTGCATCGAGAAACGGGTCGTTTAGAACATATTGTAGAAAGCTTGCTGCATCTGTCACGCCTTGATCAGGGCAGCATTCCCTTAAAATTAACTTCTGTAAATATAAATGCTATTGCTGAAATTCATGTGACAGATCGCATATTAAAGGCACAATCCAAGCATATTGAATTGGTGTTCCAGGGCGAACCAAACCTACCTAATATTGATGGTGATATGATGCAGCTTGGTCAAGTTCTGGGTATATTGTTAACGAACGCATTGAATTATTCGTCGGGGGGGGGAAAGGTTGTGGTCCGTACTACATTGATGGTTAAAGATGATCAACCCTGGGTAACTTGCAGCGTTTCTGATTCAGGACCAGGCATTTCCGCAGCAGATATGCCAAAATTGTTTAATCGATTTTTCCGTGGAGAAGTAGGGCAGTGCAGCGAAACTCCTGGAACAGGTTTGGGATTGTCGATTGCCAAGACAATTGTGGACCGGCATCATGGTTATATTAAAGTAGAAAGTGATGGTATTCCAGGCAATGGCACCACAATGACCATTTGGCTGCCGGTAAAGAATTCTAGTTATGGGGGATAAGGTTTATTTTCACGTAGGATTTCTTCAGATACGGGGGCATATTGACTGGGTTTATAGAAATTATTTGATATAGTAATAACCTATTTGACCTATTGCATATTAACAGGCGCGTTTCTTATTTTTAAGCAAGTTACCATAAAATGACAACTCAATTTTCAGATCATTCAATTTCCATTGATAAGACAAGATTAGGTATTACCTTTCAAAGAATAGCAAAAGATATTGTTGAATCACTTGGGTACACAGGTGCAATGATTGCTATGCTTGAGGAGGATAATGCATTGCCAGTCTATGCGTTTTACATTAACCCAAATTTAGCTACAGTTGAGCAATTACATAAATGGGAAGAGCGCATTTCAAAATTATTAAGAAAACCGGTTTCCATTTCGGACCCCAAGCTTGCTCGCGTTTATGTAGATAACAACGAATACAGAAATAATCTGAGCGTGCGTGCATTTATAAAGAAAAAAGCTATTGTTAGTGACGATTTGTTTTCGCTCTTTACGCCAATTGTCCCATCAAATAGAGTGACCAAGCCGATAGTTAAAGGAATCATCCAGCCTGCACTAAAGGTAAAACAAGTGGTAGCCGTACCATTTTTTCTAGACTCTCCTAATGGCAAAGAACCAGAAATTGTGGGCAATTTATTTGCCGCAAAAAGCACACCAATTTCTGAACAAGATATGCAAATATTAACGGCATTTGGTCGTCACGCTGCTGCTTCTATCGATATTGAACGTCATCGATTGCAAGTTTTACGAGTTGCGAGGCATCTCACGACAGAAATTCAAACGAGAATCAAAAAAGAAGATGATGTACTCCAGGAAATTGCCGAGGGTGTTGTCAATGTTTTGGGTTATGTAGGTGCAATGGTTGCCACCTATGGGCAGGATGATTCACTACCTGTTCGAGCTTTTTATGTAAATCCAGAATTGGCGACAAATGGGCAAATTCAAACTTGGGAATCCAGGATTTCTAAAGTTCTGGGAAAGAAAATCAGTATGTCTGATCCTGAAATTGCAAGAGTTTATGTTCACAAACCAGAATATAAAGAAAACTTGAGTGTTCAGGCCGTAAATGAAAAAGCTCCGGTTGTGAATGATAATCTTTCAAGCTTGTTTACACCTATTATTCCTGTTAACAGCATTACCAAACCTGTGATTTCGCTCATTCAACGTGCATTAAAAATTTCTCAGGTGATTGCGATTCCATTTTTCTTACAGGCTCCTGATGGTAGTAATCCGCAAATTGTTGGTAATTTATTTGCAGCAACAACGAACCCTTCCGGTTTTCAGAATGAAGAGATTGAGTTGCTGCAGGCCTTTGGTCAACAAGCTGCTGCGGGTATTTTTAATGCGCAACTTTACCGGGAGATAGATGAACAACGACAGGTTGCTCAAGTTTTCGGAACAATGGCATTTAGTGCTTCAAAGTCTGTTCACCAATTTCGGAATGATATTGGATTTATTCGCGGCTCACTTCAGCTATTGCCATATATCGAACAATTTCCCGAAGAGCAAAGACATGAAATTATTTCTTCAACACCTAAAGTAATTGAACGTTTAGATGTGATCCGAGATCGTTTGGATCAATTACACGAACCGTGGCGTCAAGTAGAACACAAACCGATAAACATCAACACATGTTTGCAAAATGCACGTAACAAAATAATTCCGGAACACGCTGCCGCAGATATTAAAGTGGACTTTCAGGTTTATGAATCATTACCAATGGTCGAGGCGTCTCCAGATATGCTGACAGAGGCGTTCAGCATTTTAATTAAGAATGCTGTTGAAGCCATTCGGGGGAAGGGGGATAAGAAAGGGAAGCTTCGAATTCATAGTTTTTTAACTGAGAATTCGCAAATATTGATAGAGATAGAAGATAATGGTTTTGGAATATTGAAGGAAAACGTCAATAAAATCTTTAAAATGCGTTGGAGTACAAAAGAATCAGGGCTAGGGTTTGGTTTGTTTTGGACAAAAGATTTTATCGAAGGATTAGGCGGAAACGTCGAAGTTGAGAGCGTCTGGCAGAAAGGAACAACTTTCCGAGTTTACTTTCCAATTATTGCATAAGGCCAATTTAGAAAATTAATAATCACGTTCAGAACATTTTGAAAGGAATTGAGCAGTGTTACCAAGTTTCTCAAAAGAAATGTTTTCAGCACAAGATGGTCCTCCAAAAGTCTTGATCATCGATGACAACGAAGAATTTTGCAAATTACTTGCACGTTATGCAAGGTTGTTGAAATTTCATCCTGTAACGACAACAAGTTTTAGACAAGCCAAAATCTTACTTGAAGAAGCACAAAGGAATGGCGAAAAGTTTGTTTTAGCAACGATTGATTTACGCTTCCCGCTCGGGGAAGGGAGCGAAAAAACGCATGTGCTGCAAGGTGCAGAAATCTTACAGTACATCAAGATAGAATATCCTGAAGTTGCCTGTTTAATGATTAGTGGTGAGACTATTTCACCCTCAAAATTGCTTGATCTGAGAGATTATTATGGGCTTGATTACTATCTACCTAAAGACGGGATTGAGCCACTTGAGGTAGCGAAAGCTATATCAAGAGCATTTGACCGAGTGAAAGTCGTCCAGAACGAAAGTATGGCATGCACTCGGACAACTAATTCGATTTCAGCTCGAAGGCTCAGGGAAATTATAGATAAATGCTATAACGAGGAAGAGTTGCGAGATTTGTGTTTCAATATTGATGTGGAATATGAAATGCTCGGTGGTACTGGAATAAGTGGGAAATCAAGAGAGTTGATCTCGTATGCTAAAAGGCATGGGCGCTATTACGAATTGGTGAATGTTTGCCATTCATTACGTCCACATGCTTTTTAATTCAAATCTGCCACCCTTTGGCTGTGAATCGCAACTGTTTAGCAATCAGAAATCTATGATCATCTGCGTTTATCTGTGTTCTATTTCCTATCTTCGAACTCAGGTTAATGTAAGCTTTGGGGATGCAATCTTAGGAACCTGTGCTGCTGTAGTGGCGTAATCCAAATAACCAAAATCGGTAACTGATAAATAGCAAGACGACGGCAACGATAGGACCGCTCCACGCTAATAACAGGTTGACATCACGATTCAGTAAATAACTGGCTGGGTAAAATGAGGCAAAGCCGTAAGGGATCAGCCAGGTTAGCAAAATGCTGATGCCTTTTGGGTAAATAGAAAGCGGGTATTTGGCGAATTCGTGGGTTTCGAAAACAACACGAATTACTGGTACAGAATCCATTACCCAAAAGGCGGAAACGCCCGTGAGCAAATTAAGCGCCATGAAAATAATGCCACCACTGATGACTGCGATAATCAGGTAAAAAAGTTTGAATGGGGTCCAGGTGATACCGAGCGTAGGAACGGCCGTTCCCACCAACGCCAGCCCCACAATAAAATGTCCAACCCCATCATGACAAAACCGATCCGCCAATAGGTGAAACAGTGGGTCAATCGGGCGCACCAAAAAGCGATCAAACATGCCGGTTCGTACGTACTGCTCCCCTAACGTCCACAAATTGTCAGCAAACATATGGTTAAGTGATTTAGAGAGCGTTAACAAGCCATAGATAAACCAAATTTCTGTTAACGTCCAGCCATTTAAACTGGGAATTTGGCGCATCACCACCCAGATTGTCAAAATCGTTGCACCCTGCATAAAGATGCTGGAACTGGCCCCGATCAAAAAATTGACGCGGTACTCCATCAAAATTTTAAACCGCTGCTTTAAAAAGTAACCGTAGAGTTTCAGGTAGTGAATCATATTTGAAAGACCACTGAGGTTTTCTTAAACCTCAACAGTCAAAAACAACCTTATCCTCCTTGCACTGTCACTTTGCGTACAGCAATGCGGAAGACAATGCGGGACAGGTATCCCAACACAATCAAATACACCAGCTGTATCAACCAGATTTGAGGTACATCAGCTAATGGGGTAATGCCGCCTAAAATGGATACCGGCATGTAGAGGGCTTGCGCAAATGGGAGAACGGCCGTTAACCCCGCCAACCAATCCGGCATCATTGTCAGCGGCACCAAAGAGCCGCTAAAAAAGAGCGAAATGCTAAACCTCAGCACGCCCAGTCCCCATGTCTCCGTACTGTAAAAGCTAATGCAGCCCAGCATCCAATCAAAAAAGAACACAACACCATTACCCAACAGCAACGTAATCAAAAAAGCCAGCCAAATCATTGGGTCAGTTGGCAGTTGAAATCGATAAAGGAACCATGCCACCAAGGCCAGGGGCAGTTGCGTGACCAATCCTACTCCCGTCTGCGCAAACGTGTAGGCAAAGGTCGCACCTTGAAAATCCAACGGGCGCAGCAATTCGATACCAATCTTGCCATCGCGCATCAATGTGCCAAAGTAGTAAATCGTGCCGGTAGAGGTCACAGCCGGTAAAAATATTTGCGCCAAGATGATGTAGTTGAGCGTTTGGTTGAGATTGAGGCCCCCGATAATCTCTTTTTCTGCATAAACGGCCGTCCAAAACGCCACAAAAATCACCAGCGCAATAATTTGCACAATAAAATGCATCCATACCCAAATTGAATAGGCCAGAAACATCTTAGGAACCATTGCGGCGAATGCGCCGTAAACGGATAATGTGCGCCGGATGGGTTTAAGCAAATTAGTCAAGTAGTCCTCAGTCCTCAGTCCTCAGTCCTTCATCCTGCAAAGCACCTCGGTAAATTTGCTTGACGACCATTGATAGGTCTGGTTCAGCGAGTGAAAAGTCGAGAACTTCGATTTGGTTCATGACGGCGGCAGCAACTTTGGATGCGGAAGCGATGGTGCGGTTGAATCGCAATTTGAGTTGGCGATCTTCGGCGCTGATTAGGTCTGCGCCTTCTGGTAAATTGAGGGTGGGGACGGAAACGGCCGTTTCAAAGCTAATTTCTCGAAATTGTCCAAACCGCTCCTTAATTGTCGTAATTGGCCCATCATAAATTAGCTTGCCATCATCAATAATCATTACCCGTTTGCACAGCTCTTCAATATCGCCAATATCATGTGTGGTTAAAATGACAGTCGTGCCTTTTTCTCGATTTTGCTGCTTGATAAAGTCACGAATCCGCTCCTTCACAATCAAGTCCAACCCAATCGTTGGCTCATCCAAATAGACAATTTCTGGTTCGTGAATGAGCGTGGCGGCCAGTTCGGCACGCATCTTTTGTCCCAGGGACATGCTGCGAATGGGCACTTTTAACAAGGCCTTTAAATCGAGCGTTTCTGCAAATTGATCAAGTAACTGCTGATATCGCGCCGGTTCAATTTCGTAAATGCGGGCAATCATATTCAGTGACTCAATCAGCGCTAAATCCCACCAAAGCTGACTGCGCTGCCCAAACACGACCCCAATGCGTCGCGCATTGGC
>QQUD01000807.1 GCA_008501785.1 Chloroflexota bacterium | reverse complement strand
CCCGGCTCATTAAACAAATCACGCGCCCGCAAAACCAAGTAGCCACCATTGGCCGCGTGCAATGCACCACTACGCTTCAGTGTGAAATCTGTGACTACCGCTCCATTTTGGCGCACTTCATGCTCCACCCGACCCAACAAACGCGGCACAGTCGCATTGTAATCAACAATGACCGGTGCATGTTCGCTGTGTTTATGGTCTACAAACACATTTACTTGATACCGCCAGAATCGTTTATCGTCTAACAGTGCATCCGGTTCTTCGTTTTCGCTGCTTTCCTGAAAAAACTCAACGTGATCGAGAATATCTTCTTTCACTTCTTCGAGATAGGTTGTCACTTTTCCGAATTTGGAAAACGGCCGTTTTAAATCATCAAAAGCAACATCAACAACTGATCCGGCAACACGTCGGTTCAGCTCGTCTAATTCTGACTGAGCGGCGATTTCAAATTTTCTGGATTGATGGCCTGATTCATTTAAATCGTGCTGCAACTGGTGCAATGTGTTTTTCCAGGCAACCAAGGTTTCCTCGGATAACGCATTATATTCTTCAGGCTGCAACGGTTGGCCAGCCTTCGTAGGTACAATGCGAAACCCTTCGGCTGTTCGCACCACCATTGCATTTTGCGTTAACGCTTTTTGTTGCAATTGATTAAACGTTGCTTCTCGTTTTCTGTCTAATTCGTGACTGATTTCAAGAACAGCATCTCGATAGGCTTGATTATCAAAGGCGCGGCGAATGTCGCTGCGCAGTTGGCTCACAAATTTATGAAGCACATCTCGCAGTTGGCAGCCCATACCCGCAGGCAATTCAATAGTGATCGGCTTATCTGACTGTATAAAGTTATGCACATACACCCAGTCAGATGGCACCGCCCCACTTGCGGCACGCTGTTCAATATATTTTTGGATCGCTGTTGTGCGCCCCGTGCCTGCTTCACCCAATACAAAAATGTTGTAGCCTGAACTTTGCAAGCTCAGGCCAAACTCAATCGCCTGCACACCTCTCGGCTGCCCAATAATATTGGTTCCAGGGGGAATTTCGGCCGTTGTCTGAAACGAACTTTTGTCAAGATCATAAGAACGACGGAGTTGTTCGGGTTCAAGCGGTTGAGTCATTGTGGGTCTCCATTTTTGGATAATCGAGTAAAACGATACCCAACCCCGCGCACGTTGTGGATGTAACAAGGATTTGCGGTGTTGGGGTCGATTTTTTTGCGAAGGGTGAAAATATGTCGTTTGATAAGTTCTTTGGCTTCCCACTCTTCTGCCTGATAGTCGGGTGCTTCTTTGACTAGTGTAACATAATTTTGCACCTCGCCGGGATGGGATGCCAGCACAAGCCGCCGCGATGCCGCCAACGCATCTTGCACGACTTCACGCAGTGCCGCAGGCTTGGTTGGGGGGATACGGGACTAACGGCCGTTAACGTCCCCCCGTGATTTGTAATAATTTCCTGGCTAACAGCCAACACCGACATCACGCCAGCCTGAACAACATGTGCATGAACACGACTATCTATGGCCACATCGTTAATGATTAAAGGTTTTTGATGTTTAACAACCCATCCGGGAACCCCTTCGTCAAACGAAAAGGTGATTTTTTTAACTTTGTCGGGTGGTAAATTGTGGCTGACAACGGCACGATGCGTTTGCGAATCATCATCACGCAAAAAACGGTTACATAAGAAAAGACCAATCTAAATGAAAATCATGAAATTAAATCGGTAATCGCGTGTGACCCAAAATGAATTTCGAGTCTACCGGATCAAACATGTTTATGAACGTTAAGAAAATAAAACGGTAATAGGGAACTTGTCATTCCCGCGCAGGCGGGAATCCATGACGTAGTCGAGTAGATTCCCGCCTGCGCGGGAATGACAGGGCCACATTTTGTAGTTTTCTATTACCTGATTATTTATTTAACTTCCATAAACATGTTTTCGGAACATAGACGTCGAATTCATTCGATGTCATTATTACCAATTTAAATTTTGAAGGTTCATAAAGATTGGCCCAGAAACAAAACAGGCCAGCGTTGATAAATTATCAACGCTGGCCTAACTATTAAAATTTACAATTCTTATGGAAAAAGCGTCGCTAATGTATGTTTTAATACCGCCATGCGATAAAGGCGATTCACACGTTGTCCACCACGTTGGAATTTTGGATCAATGTGTTTTGCTTGTGAAAACTTCTTTTCTGCAACTTGCCACTTTTTCTGCGTCATGGCATTCATGCCCTGATCAAAGAGACGTGCTGCTTTTGCTTTTTCCTGGCAATCATTATATAAGTCTTGCCATTCATTTTGTTTATTAACGCTGAAATCAAGGGTTAGCAGCCATTCATAGACTGCAGAAGCTTTGGCCCATTTCTCTTTGTTGCGATAATCTTTGGCGACTTTTTCACCCTGATCTTGCAGGTAAATTAGCTCTTCAACCTGTTTTACCTTCGCCATGTCCAGAATTTCCTGATAACCAGCTAAAGCATCCTTTAAATTTCCCTGGTTCAGATTTGCATTGGCAATCTGTCGAATCTCACGTTTACATTGATCGAGCAAAACACCCGCTGCCTGACCATGTCGCCGAAAATCTGGATCACCACAAACAACCTCACCTAGTTTAAGTTTGGCATCAACCCAGTTTTTGTTTTCAAATTCTACAAGCCCTGCGTTAAATAGAGGAACTAATTCTTCATGCCAACAAGCCGACTGAGATTCTCTCCAGTTATTGGCATTATCATTTGTAGGGAATTCACGAAGGAGTTGATCGTATACCCAAGCAGCTTGACGAAAACGGCCGTCTTCCAAATAACGCTTAGCACGTTCTTCCAAATGTTCAATCTGCATCAACCCCTCAACATAAATAGTGCGTTCCAGGTTTTCTGCATCACGGAAACATTGCACTGCTTTCCGCAAATCGCCATTCTTTAATGCTTGGCGACCTTTTCGTTCATTTCGGGATATTTTCAGCAGATCCTTTGCGGAACGGCCGTTTTCTCGATAAGAGGATTTATGGGAAATAATCTCGGAGAAAATCTTTTCTGCTTCTAGCCATCTCTCTTCGCCCAAATGTTGTAAACCTTGACGAAATAAATATGAATATTGGCCTTGCGCACTCATTACTGGATTGTGTGCTACCATGTGTGTGTGCATTTTCAACTCCTGTTCCAATTACATTACAACTTTTTCCGTTATGTTTTATCCGTTACAACTGAGGAGTAATTGAGGTGGTGATGATGATAGCAATGTGTTAAACCTCAAGTTACAATATTTAATGTAAATAACAGTACTTAAGAGCTATCTTACGGAAAAGTAGCAGTTTCTGACATTTCGCTTACGATTTTTTGATAATGCGATGCGGTCCATTTTGAAACCGAAATTGTGTTTGTTCAACAAGATCAACTGCATCTTTTACCCGCTGTAAATGCTGCTCCACGATTGGTGTTTCTTCTTGCCCCGGCGCAAAATGAGCAAAATCTGCCGACTCCTCCCCATTGGTGAGCTGTCCGCTATCGACTGTTGCTGTAAAGGTAAAGACCATGTGGGGTTGTTCATCTTGATACACATAAATACCAGGCAGATTCGTAAGCGTTATGTGTAAACCTGTCTCTTCGTAGGTTTCACGAACGGCCGTTTCCCATGGCGGCTCCTCATCTTGACCCATCCCTCCCGGCAAATTCCACACGTCTTGATCCCGACGCTTCACCCACAGCACCTCACCCACCTCATTGCAAATCACTGTAAAAGCAGACGTCACCCATTTAGGTGGCGGCACATAAAGTGGCTGCCCATTGCGTTTGCGCTGCCGATCCATGCGCGGATACATCACTTTACGCAAATATAGCCAAACGAGACGGCCCCACCATGACGGGCGTTGTTCAAACCAAATTGGAGGTCCGCCTTGATGAGTCAATCCAGCATCTATCCGCTGCCGATGAATACGACTCATCGCCCGAGGCATGTCAATCACCTTCACAAAACCTACTTGTGGCGTTTCATCAGACGTTTCTAGTTCCCCACCACGCTGAATGCACCGAAATGTCAATCCTAAAAATGGTGTAGGCTTGTGATGTAAATAATGAACAGCAACTAAACGCACCGGCATCACAATCAAACCCGTCTCCTCTCGCACTTCCCGAGCAACTGCGTCAGTCGGCAGTTCGCCAGCTTCCATTGCTCCCCCAGGAATTGCCCAGGTGCGGCTATCGTTACGCTGGATCAACAATATTTGATTGTAACCATCAACCAACAATCCACCAGTGCTGATATTCATGCAAGACTCCTCAAATACGTAGGACAAAACGCTGTTTTGTCCCGGTCAGCCTATCAGCTCAGGAGCTAATTAACTGAACTGCTTCTTCATTAACGTCCGTTCCGCTATTTTGAAACCGAAAAACAGTGCCGTCTCGTGGATAACATGCATCCGCAGCACGTTCAACATGTTGGCAAAACACATTTTCAGGTTCATGTCCAGGTGCAAAATAGGCAAATGCAGCAGATTTGGAACCGGTCGTGAGTTGACCACTTTCGATAACGGCCGTAAACACAAAAATCACATGCCGCTTGTCATCATACAAATAGACGCCACTTAAATCAGTCAGGTTGACATGTAAGCCAGTTTCTTCGTAGGTTTCACGAACGGCCGTTTCCCACGGTGGTTCATCATCATGCCCGCCACCGCCAGGTAAATTCCAAAAGTCCATATCCGTTCGCTTGACCCACAGCACCCCACCCGCCTCATTCCGAACCACTACAAACGCACCAGCTACCCAGCGCTCATATTCACCAACAAATTTAACACCACGATGCATCAAAAACCATAACTTCCTATAAGGTTTCCAAACTCGTCGAATTAATTGCACACCCAACGCCTCGTACCATTTCATATGCTGCACGCCCCAGTAAGGCGAACGTGCAGCATGATCAATGCCATTTGTCACACGTTTGTGATGAAAAGGCAGAAGCAGCCAGGGGAGGCGATTGATCGGAAAATAGCGAACCTGTGGCGTTTCCCAAGATGTCGTTAAATCGCCTCCTTGAATAACACAACGAAACGAAAATGTGAGAAAAGGCTCTCCCCTATTGGGCCAAAAATAAACGCCAACCAACTGATGCGCTTTGACGTTTAAACCCGTTTCTTCAAAAACTTCACGCTCGGCACCATCCGGTGGCAACTCTCCAAAATCTAAACCTCCTCCTGCAGGTGCCCACGTCCGGCTGTCCCTTCGCAGGATAAGTAAAACTTCGTTTTTTTCGTTCGTAATAATGCCATTTGTGCTGAAAACCATAAAAAATACTCCGAAATGTTTGCGACTTTGTTTGTTTCGTTCAGCACTATACTTGAAGCAGCACAGCAATTCAACAGACCATTACCAACGATTAATCAACGGAAAGAAGGCATTGGTGTGTCATTTCGAGTAGCCTATGAAGGGAAGACCCAGAACAAAATAAGGAAGAAATTTGTCATGCAATTGTCATTCCGAGGTCTGCGAGGAATCTCGCTTTGAGGCAGAGGGTTCTTGACAGACACGAAGCAAGATTTCTCACTCCGAAGACTGCGTTCGAAATGACAACTTTCTTAGTAGAGCCTGTGCTGAGGCCCTGCGAAGTATCTTCCGAGAAATCCCTACATTGTGTCCATCAAAACTTGTAGGGATCCCTCAGCAAACTTCAGAATGACGGGTTAATTACTCGTCACGGACCATTGAAATTGCAATTTCACGATGACGACGCACAATTTGATCGGGATCGACGGTGATTAAACGGCCGTTTTCCACCACCACCTTGCCATTAATCACCGAATAATCAACCGTGCGTGGCTGGCAATACAAAACGGCCGCTACCGGATCGTGTGCGCCCGCATAGGCCACCTGATTCAAATTAATCGCAATAAAATCAGCCGACATCCCTGGAGCCAGATGCCCAATATCATCCCGACCCAGCACCGAAGCACCGCCACGAGTCGCCAATTCCAGCGCCTGCCGTGCATCCAACGCCTTTGCATCACCCGCAAAACCGCCGCGCCCACCCGGCACCTCACTCAAATAGCGATCTGGTGCCACTTTTTGTAGCAACATCGCCATCCGCGCTTCTCCAATCATGTGATTGCCATCATTCGATGCAGAGCCGTCAAGCCCTAAACCAACCCGAACCCCAGCTTCACGCCACGAAACCACCGGCGCAATTCCACTCGCCAAAATCATATTGCTGCTCGGGCAATGTGCGACCCCGGTGCCAGTTCGGCCAAATACATCAATTTCTTCATCACTCATATGCACACAATGTGCGTGCCACACATCATCACCCGTCCAACCCAATGACTCAATGTATGGTACAGGTCGATGACCAAACACCTCCAAGCAAAACGCTTCTTCCTCAATGGTTTCGGCTAAATGTGTATGCAAACGCACGCCAGGATACGCTCGTGCTAAGTCGGCCGACTGCCGCATCAAATCTGGCGTTACCGAAAAGGGCGAACAAGGTGCCAACACAATCCGCATCATGCTGTGCCGATCATTATTGTGATACGTTTCGATTAAGCGTTGGCTGTCCTTCAAAATGAACGCCTCATCTTCCGTCACACGATCCGGCGGTAAGCCCCCATCACTTTCCCCCAGCGACATCGACCCCCGCGCCGCATGGAAACGTACGCCCATTTCAGTTGCCGCCCGAATTTGGCTGTCCAACGTGCAATCATTCGGAAAAACATAAAGATGATCGCTCGTTGCTGTACAGCCTGACAGCATCATTTCAATCAGCGCCGTTTTGGTGCTAATGTAAATCGCTTCATCTGACAAGTTCGCCCAAATCGGGTACAGCGTTTTCAGCCAGGAAAACAAATCCATCTCTTGTGCCAGCGCACGTGTTAAGGTCTGGTACATGTGATGGTGGGTGTTAACAAACCCGGGCAAAACAATGTGATCAGAAAGGTCCAGCACGGTGTCTGCCGTTTCTGGCAAGCTGTCCGTTGGCCCTATCTGCTCAATCACATTATCCCGAATAAACAGCCCCCCGTTTTGTATTTCTTGCCGTTGATCGTCCATTGTGACTAAAACGGCCGTATTCTTCACCAACAACGTACTCATCAAATCCTCCATTAATGACCATTTGCGCAAATTCAGCGGGTATTTTGCACCAATTATTAAAAAAGTACTGTATCACGGCGCAAAACGCTTGGCAAAGCAGATTGGTTGGATATAATTGCATGTTTGCGGGGATGTGGCGGAATTGGCAGACGCGCATGACTTAGAATCATGTGCCGCAAGGCGTGTGGGTTCAAGTCCCACCATCCCCACACTTTAAAAGCAAAGCGTTGCGTGGGCAACGCTTCTTTTTTTAAAATTCCATTAGTGACCTATAAAGAAATTTGGCGCTTCCGATAATACGGGATTGAACATTGACACAAACCGGATTTCTTATAATGCAAAAAACCATCTGAGAGAGGTATCCTGGTGACACTTACAATTCATAAGGAAGAAGACGAACAGCGACAACTCGCTTTAACAATCGAAGTTGCAGAAAAACGAATCGAACAAGCAATGCGGAAAACCGCGCGCAAATTAGCGGGTGATATTAATGTACCCGGCTTCCGCAAAGGCAAAGCCCCCTACAGCGTCATTGTACGCCGTTTTGGACATGAAGCGATTCGAGCAGAAGCCATCGAAGAAATGATTCAACCTGTTTTTGAAGAGGCCCTGGATCAACTGGAAGAGCCGCCATACGCCCAGGCCAATTTTGACGACATGGAAATGGACCCGCTGGTGCTCAAGTTCACCATTCCGCTATCACCACAAGTGACCCTCGGTGATTTCCGTGAACTGCGCAAAGAAATTGAGCCAGTCGTTGTCACAGATGAAGCACTTGAAGATGCTTTGCAACGGGTGCAAGACCGCCATCAGGTTTTGGAACCGGTTGAGCGTGGTGTTGAACTGACAGACATGGTAACTTTAAGTGGTGTTGGTGAGTTGGTTAAGGAAGAAGAGGAAGAAGTTGAGAGTGAGGAGGAAACGGCCG
>QQUD01000990.1 GCA_008501785.1 Chloroflexota bacterium | reverse complement strand
CACCGATCCTAATGTGCGTGTGAAAGTAACCAGCAAACCAACCGAAGGCATTGGCTGCGTGGAAGCACCGCGTGGCACATTGACCCATCATTACAAAACAGATGAGAATGGTATTCTCACAAACGTGAATCTAATTGTGGGTACAACGAACAACTATGCACCGATGGCGATGTCGGTGAAGAAAGCGGCGCAAGGCCTGATCAAGAAAGGCACCGTCGTTACCGAAGGTCTGTTGAACACAGTTGAGATGGCATTCCGCAACTACGATCCATGTATGTCTTGCGCTACTCACTCTCTACCCGGCCAAATGCCGTTGGAAGTAGTGATTCGCGACAGCAATGGTGATGAGTACAAACGGTTGAGTCAATATACATAAGCTAGTCAGTACATCAGCTAGTCAGCACTTCAGCTTCTGGCTGACCAGCTGGCTAGCTGACTAGCTGAAATGCTAAAAAGCTATGCATAAAACATTAGTTATTGGATTAGGCAATCCAATCCTCACGGATGATGGCGTCGGTGTGAAGGTTGCCTATGAATTGGAAAAGGTGCTGGCAGATTCGCGCCCCGATGTGACGGTGACGGAAGCCTGTGTCGGTGGACTGCGGCTGATGGAAATGATGGTTGGGTTTGACAGAGCCATCATTGTGGATGCGTTTACGAACGGCAGCAATACGCCAGGGAAAATGCATCGGATGACGCTCGATGATTTGCGTGCGGTCAGCCCCACCCAGCACACCGCCTCAGCCCATGACACAACTTTGGTAACAGCTTTAGATGCAGGCAAGGCGCTGGATATGCATCTGCCGCAGGATGTGGTTATCTACGCGATTGAAGTCGAAAATGTGATGGATTTTAGTAATGAACCGACACCGGACGTTGCTGCCGCGATTCCTGGTGCGGTAACGGCCGTTTTACAAGAATTAGCGTTTCACCCAACAAATATTGACGAATAGCATCTCAATACGGAACGCTTAAGGAGAAACCCATGATCTCACCTGAACTACTCCGCCGCTACCCCTTTTTCGCAGGATTAACGCATGACCAACTTGTGACACTGGCAAAAGCTGCTGAAGAAATTTCAGTAGAAACCGGACACGTCTTTTTTAATGAAGGTGATAAACTTAACCACTTTTACCTGCTAACCAAAGGATCCGTCAGCATGGGTATTCCTGTGCCAGATCGAGATAAAAAGCAGACTGTTTCTGACCAGCTTTTGGGTGAAATTAAAACCAAAGATGTTTCTGTTAGCACTGTCGGCACAGGAGACGTTTTCGCGTGGTCCGCACTGATTCCCCCTCATACGGCAACAGCCGGAGGGACAGCACTCACAAGCTGTCAAGTGGTCAAGTTTGATGCCGAAAAATTGCGAACATTATTCGAAGAACAATCGGATTTTGGATATTTGATGATTTTAAAGGCAGGACAAATTGTCCGTGACCGTTTGCGTGACCTGCGCATTGAATCATTAGCAGCAACCATCACAGGCTCATCATAACTATGCACCCAAAATTGGCATAATCGAATAGCAGGCCACTGACAAAAGAGGGGTAAATATGACCGGTAATCACAAATCGGACCCACTCGAATGCCAGGAAGGTCTCAGAAAGATCAATATCTTTTTAAATGATGAAGGGGATGTTTCCAACATCAGTTTTATTGTGCCAACGCTGCATAAAATCGAACAAGTTTGTATTGGGCGTCCAGTTATGGAAATGCCACATATGACAAGTCGGCTTTTCGCCAGTTGTTCAAAGGCGCATCACATGGCGTCTACAAAAGCTTTGGACGCGTTGTTTGATGTGCTGCCCACAACGGCCGTTCGCAAAATTCGTGAAATGTATTACATGGCGTATTTTGTGATGGAGCATGCAAACCGATTTTATGCATTAGGGGGGGCCGGTTTCATGAAGAAATCGGAAGCCTCCCCTTCTCATTTAAACATTCAAAAGTTATTGAATCAAGCAGGAAATGAGTTAGGTAGGCAGGTTATCGCGTGTCAGCGTCGTAACTTGCGGGCAATGCGTCTCTTAGCAGGACGCGGGGCTAATCCGAAAACAGGTATAGCTGGCGGATGGCGTCGTCATGTGACAAAAGAAGTTCAGGAACTGTTTATCGATGTGGCGCGGCAAAACATTGCATTTGCCCAATTCTGTCTCAAGTTGTTTGCCGATGAGGTGTTGGCAAATGAGAAATCAATCAATCTGATTTTCTCAGATACGTTTACACAACCAACTTATTACATGGGCATGGTTGACGGCAATAATCGTGTTAATTTTTATGATGGCATGATTCGAGTTGTTGCTCCAAATGGGGATGAGTTCGCAAAATTTTATCAATATGACTATCAAAAACATATAGTTGAAGCTGTTGTTCTCCAGAGTGGAATAAATTTCCTTTATTTGAAACAAGTGGGTTGGAAAGGGTTTGAATCTGGACCCAAAAGTGGTGTTTATTGCGCAACCCCATTAGCACGACTCAATGCAGCAGATGGTATGGCGACTCCTTTAGCCCAGGCTGAGTTTGAAAAGATATATGAAATGCTGGGGAGGGTGAGGGGTAACGGCCGTTACCAACCCATCCATCAACCACTCGCAAACCAGTGGGCAAGGCTGATCGAACTGCTCTATGCTGCCGAACAAATGGAAACATTAGCCAAAGACCCTGAGATTACCCATTCAACCACACGCATTCCCATCATGAGACGACCCACCGAAGGAATTGGCATCGTTGCTGCCCCTCGTGGATTGCTCACTCACCATTACAAGGCTAACAAACAAGGCAAAGTTACCCACATTGAGCTGACAATGGGAACCACTAACAACCATGCTCCTATTCTAATGTCCGTAAAAAAAGCGTCGCAAACGTTTATAATAAAAGGCAAAGTTCAGACTAAAGGATTGCGAAACCGTATCGAAATGGTCTTCCGCGCCTACGATCCATGCTTTTGCCATACCTCTCGTCGTTCACAAGATCATTCGCCGCTGAAGATCACTATTCATGATGAAAAAGGAGAGTTCATCACAACGTTGGGGCAATGATAGAGGAGGCCCTTTGAAAATCAAACAAGATGTTTAATTTTCAAAGGAGGAAAATATGTTCAAAGATATCAATCAAAGTGGAAAACAATTTTCAAACAATAATGAAGACCAACCTGCATGCGCCCTTCTTCACAGTGGAGGCACTTGTTTTGGCTGTGCGATTGAAGTGGTTACGCTAGAAACACCCCGGTACGAAGGCCACCTTACCGGGTTTAGAGTCAACCGTGAGTCAACAGAGGCCAAGGTATTGATCTGCACAGGGTTTGTGACCCATCATCGGGCAAAAAAATTAGCACAAACTTATCAGCAAATGAATGGCCCTAAATATGTGATAGCGGTTGGAACCTGTGCGCTCTCTTGTGGCGTGTTTTATGATAGTTATAATGCGTATGGACCTGTGGATCGTGTGATTCCGGTTGATATGTATATTCCTGGCTGCCCACCACGGCCAGGGGCAATCCTGGCCGGATTGGAAAAGTTGTTAATGGATCAAGGTTTATGTGTTACAAACACAAAGGAGGCCTTATCGAGCTTGTTTCGATCTCACAATTAAATAATCGACTGCATTCGTAGGTCAAGACGCTGTCTTGACCATTTGATTGAGACGAAACAGCGTTTTATCCTACGATTTTCAGGAAGGACAAAACAGCGTTTTGTCCTACGATATTCAGGAGGAACCATGACCGCTTTACATCAACTCCATGAGGTCAGGCAATCCACCTGGCTGAATTATATGCGCCGAGCGTTTATTCGCTCGGGTGGCTTACGAGAACGGATGGCGGATGGCATTCAAGGGATTACTGCGAATGCCGCTGCCTTTGAAAAAACCCTCAGCGCTTGCTCTGATTACGATAATGCTGTGCGTCGCGAAATGACTGCTGGCACCCCTGTTAGACAAATCCATGAAATTTTGATGATTGATGATGTGCAGCGAACGGCCGATTTGCTGCATCCCATTTTCCAAGATAGCAAAGGGCTTGATGGCTTTGCCAGTTTAGAACTCGATCCATCTATTTCAATTGATCCGGTGAAAACAGTTTCTGAGGTGCGCCACGTCACGAGACGCCTGGACCGTGGTAATGTGATGGTTGAGGTGCCTGCCACACCCACCGGTATTGAAGCCATAAAGCTGCTCATCGGGGATGGTGTTTGTATCAATGCCACCCACATTTTTTCAATCGATATTTATGAAAAAGTAGCAGAAGCGTACATTGCAGGGCTGGAATATTATTTTCGGACACACAGTGTTTGGCGCATTGCGCCGACAGCTGTGGCTTCGTTCTCTTTGAGCAGTATTGACCATGCCATTGATCCTTTGTTGGAAGCAAAAGGATATCCTGAGTTGAAAGGGAAGACGGCGGTTGCGATGGCGAAGGTGTTATACGGCCGTTTCCGAAACATCTTCGCTGGCCCACGCTGGGAAAAGCTGGCCAATCAAGGCGCACGCGTGCTGCGTCCCAAATGGACCCGCACAGACCCACATAACTTTGCACTGTCCGACACGCATTACGTGGATGCGCTTATTGGGCCTGACACTGTGATGACCTTTTCACAAACCACCTTAAATGCATTTCTAGATCATGGCACGATCGCACATACTTTGGTGCACAATTATGAAGCATCGTTAACCCATTTGCGCAAGCTTGTAGAACTTGGGATTGATCGCAAAGCTGTTGGCAAAAAGCTACAAACCGACTATTTTGTCGCCTCTGACAAACGTTTCCAATCATCCATCCAAAGCGTGATCAACAAACGAGACGCAATTGAAATCAATTGGCAGCCCATTGAATGGCGGCTGGGAAAATTACAACGTAAGGTAAATGAATCATTGAATCATATTTGCAAAGAACGCGTGATGTATCGT
The DNA here is from genome assembly GCA_008501785.1 of Chloroflexota bacterium. Next base: position 3,111 of record QQUD01000990.1, on the reverse strand, counting down.
ATTTGGGCGCACGATCACACCGTTTGGCAAAAGGATGATGAAACCATTCGAGGCCGGCTAAACTGGCTGCATGTCATCGAAACCATGCAAAGTAATGTCGGACAGATCAACGGATTTGTTGAACAGGCGCTGCTCGATGGATTTACGCATATGATCCTGATTTTTGAAAATGAAGGAAACCAGGCGGCAACTCTATTTCATCGAGCGTTTGGGAAACCGAGTAAACCAACCTATATGCCACATAATCACCTGGAACTGGTTAAATTCAATGCAGGAACAACCCCAAGTCCGGCAGATGTTTTTTTAACGAAACCGGAAAGGACCTTGTTTGTTGTTGCTGCAAAATCCAAATTGAATGATGGAACCATGACCACATTTAATCATTTTTACAATTGGGTTTCATCTGAGTTGGGTGCGGAAGCGGCAGGAAAGCATTTTGTGGCAATCACTGATCCCAACAGCAAAATAGTTGAGTTGGCAGCAACATACGATTTTCGTCAGGTGTTTTTGAATGATCCGGGTGTAAACGGCCGTTACGCCGCCCTCACCTACTTTGGACTCCTACCTGCCGCACTGGTTGGCACCGACATTGATTTGCTGCTCACACGAGCCTCGGGTATGTCTTGCAACAGCGAAACGTGTTTTAAAGGTGAAATACAGGCTAATCTGGCTGCACAGCTTGGTATTGCGCTTGGAAACCTGGCTCAAAGTGGCAAGAAGCAGCTTGTTCTCGTTGCTTCTTCAGCCTTGAAAGGATTTGACAAGTGGGTTGGTCAACTTATTGAAGAGAGCATTGGTCTCCCAACACAAATCGGGCAACCCCCATCAGACAATCACCACAATGAACAAATCTTTGTGCAGTTGCGGCTTGCCGGAGACGCTACCCATGATGCATTTATTCGTTCAATGTCTGACGCCGGTCATCCGGTAATTGTGCTGCATTGGAAGGATTTGTACGATGTGGGTGGGCAGTTCTTTTTGTGGCAAATGGGAACGGCCGTTGCTGCTCACCTGCTAAACGTCAATCCGTTCACCGTTAAATCAAAAGCCGTTGCTCATTAAAGTCCGCTGCGGGCTGATGGCGTTTTAAAAAATAATAAGGGAATTGAGTATAAGCTAAACCGCCTTAATGAACCTGAAAGCACACGCTAGGCAATTACCATATTGTTTTCTTCAGGTTCATAAGCCCCCAGCTACGAAGTGGACGCCCTTTCAGGGCTAAATTTTTCAATCTGGTTGTGATTATCCCGGAACCTCAGAGGTTTCGGGATAATTTGTGGCGTTTCTCTTATAATGGCTCTTTGCAATGGAGGCATTATGACTTTGGATGAGTTTGTTCCGCCTTTTGATTTGGCGTTTTTAGCAGGTGGGCAGGCAGTGGTGCCGGTTGTCGAGGATGTGATGAGAACGGCCGTTACTCACATAACCAAAATCGGCCAGGGATTTTATGCCCATGTCTACCAGGCTGAGCTTGCCGAATCCCCCCATTCTGTCATTATCAAATGCCACAAATACGCCGGACGCACCGCAAAAGAAGCACAGCAGCTAACCAAGCTGAAACAACATGCGCTGATTCAAATTCCCATCGTGTATGCTGTACAGCTCGCCACAGACGCTTGTCCGTGCGAAATGTTGCTGATGGAAACAATCCCTGGTGCAGATGCTGGAAAGGTGGATTTTCCTGATGCATCAACACAAGCCCAATTTGTGGAAAAAGCCATTGAAAATTTACTGACCTGGCATTCGGTACACAATCCAGAAGGCTTTGGGCCGTTAGGTGGTCCTTTTGTGCCGCGTTGGGTTGATGCACTTTCGCAAAAATTGACCGTTTATCACAAACAGATTCATCAGGAAAAGCAGAAAGCGGTGGTTTCTGATTACGTGATGCGAATCATTGATCGTTCATTTGAAGCGCTGCCTGCTATTTTCGGCCACATCAACGGACCCGCATCGCTGGTTCACAGTGATTACAATATTTGGAATATGATGGTGGACCCGGAAACGTTCCAACTAACGGGGATTATTGATCCGATTGATGCGGGATGGGCGCATTATGAGATTGATTTGTTTCATTTGAAAAACGGCCGTTCTGACTCCGGCCTACTCGAACGATACCTAAACACGGTTGATGTGGACGAGCAATTTTGGATGCGGTTTAACTTTTACTGGTTTTGGGACGACATCAAACATTATTTGCGCATGGGGTGGTATGAAGAGGGGCGATTCCGAGGGTTTGCGCAGACGTTAGCGCGTGAAATGGATAAGTGGCTAAAGTGAGGGAATATGGTCGTTTCCCACCCATCTTCCCACGGACAGAAACAACCTCAGGCAAAATCACTAAAATCGATAGAATTAAATCACGGCGTTTCGCTGCGTTGTAGGAAGCTGTCTGATAACCAACCGACCACCCCATCCACTTCGACTTGCTGCCAAGTGAAGCCGTCGGATGTTTCTTGTCCGTCGAGGATGATGACGGTGGTGGCGTCGGGGAGGACGAGCAGGATGTCACTGGTGATGGTGGGTTCGGTGCGGAGGTTAGTGCCGAATTGGTAGTTGGTAACGGCCGTTACTGGCGTCGCCGTCGGTGTCAATGTAGGCGTTGGAATCACCGTCGGCGTATCTGTTGCAGTGGGCGGTATGGCAGTGGCAGTCGGTGAAGGTGTGACCGTCGGCGTATTCGTTGATGTGGGTGTGTTTGTGGGTGTGTTTGTGGGCGTGGGTGTCGGTCCGGGAGTGAAAGTAAGCGTCATAGTTGGGGTTGAGGTGGCGGTGGGTGGAATGCTCGGGTCTAATCCCGTAACATCAATTACTTGCAACGTTAATTCCACCTTATCCAAAATCCCCTCGGTTTGCAGTGTCGTACCGATGCCATCCTGTAAATCCACCACATATTGATAAAAAACAGGCTGCTCAGATCGAGCCGTCACATCCAACTTGAGCACCGTTGCCCCTTCCTCATCTATCTCAAAGACAATCTCAGGCAGTTCATCCAACTCCGCATTGGCAACCGTTGCCAACTGCTCTTCCACAACCTCAATCACCCGGTTTTCTCGTGCCGTTTCTTGCGCGAGTTGATAGGTAAACACAAATAACAGCAAGGCAATCATCCCC
>QQUD01000629.1 GCA_008501785.1 Chloroflexota bacterium | reverse complement strand
TAGCGGCTACGCAGAAGATACGATCTGATGGGATACGTGCAAGCATTCTTACCAGTGTTGCACCTTACATTCCATATGAAACTTTGGCAGTTGTGCAAGAAATAGGTGCTGAGTGGAGACAAGCACGAACCTTAATTACTATTGCAACCCATCTTGCACAGGAAAATATGCGCACCACAGTATTAGAAAAAGCTTTATTAGCTACAAGGGAAATACACAGTAAAAAGGGGCGAGCAAAAAATTTCACTCAACTAAACAAATACCTTCTAAAATTTCCTCAATCTCAACTCTATGATCTGTGGCAAGAAACGCTACATACCCTCAGTCACCGCACACGCCCAAATCTTCTATCCGATATTACATCATTGATGCCAGTTATTCACCAACTTGGTAGCGAAAAGGGAGTGCGTGATACGTGGCAGGCTGTGCAAGCAGTTACTAAGTGGTGGCCTTAGAACCCGCACCCCTACTGATACAGTTTTGATCACAATTCGTATTAGACACACGCCTAAACCACCCGATAATTCATCAGCACAGGTGGCACATTTCCCGCTTTTCTGCTAACGTATCGTCCACTTAAAAATTCACCGCAGAGTCCGCAAAGCAAGCAGAGAATTCCCTCGCTTTTTGTTCCTTTGCCTCTTTGCCTCTTTGCATCTTTGCGCTAAATTTCTTCCAAGGAAACCTATGATTGCCGAAACAGCCAAACGACTCCGTGAAAATATCCAGCGAGTGATTGTTGGAAAAGATGAAATAATCGATCTGGCGTTGATTGCCATGCTGTGTGCAGGGCATTTACTGCTCGAAGATGTGCCTGGAACTGGCAAAACAACACTGGCAAAAACAATTGCCGCGTCGCTGGGATGCACATTCCGCCGCGTGCAATTTACGCCAGACTTGCTGCCATCTGACGTAACTGGCATCTACTACTACGATCAAAAGCAACAGGCATTTGAGTTTCGTCCTGGCCCCATCTTCTCGCAAATTTTGCTGGCAGATGAGATTAACCGGGCCACACCACGTACGCAGTCATCGTTGTTGGAAGCGATGCAGGAACGGCAGGTGACGGTGGATATTGCGACGCATGAGCTGGAACGGCCGTTTCTCGTCCTCGCCACCCAAAATCCAGTCGAACTAGAAGGCACCTTCCCTCTCCCCGAAGCCCAACTCGACCGCTTCCTCATGAAAATCGCCATCGGCTACCCATCCGAAGCTGAAGAAAATGACATTTTGATACGGTTTGAGCGCAGTGACCCGCTGGATACACTGCAAAAAGTACTCGAACCTGAAGACATTATTGAGATGCAAACGGCCGTTCGCGAAATTCGCGTCGAGACATCAGTACGCAACTACATCGTCAACGTCTGCCGCGCCACCCGCTCACATGAAGACATCGAACTAGGGGCCAGCCCGCGCGCCACCATGGCCCTCTATCGCACCTGCCAGGCCATCGCCGCCATTCGTGGACGCGACTTTGTGATTCCCGACGACGTTAAAACAATGGCACCCTACGTGCTCACTCACCGCCTAATGGTGAATCCACAAACCCGCCTCCGTGGCCGCCGACCCGAGGACATTATCCGAGATGTGGTAAATACCGTACCTGTTCCTGTAGAAGCAAGCTAGAGCAAGAGCTAGAGCTAGAGGCTTATTCTTCCTCTAGCTCTAGCTCTAAACTCTAGCTCAACCTTATGACCGAAAACCTTTCCGATCTCCACCTCGTTGTACGCGAGGATCAACAACAGCAGCGGAATCAAGCAAGAAATAATTTGCTCAAAGCTGCTGCCACAGGCAAAGGGGTCAACATTGAAGACATGGCCAAGGCACGTGGCTTGGTGGTGCGTGAACGCGAAAACAGCATTTTTAGCGATGCGTGGATGCCATTGGCCGTTTTGTTTTTAATTATTGGTCTGGCAGCAGGACGCCATCCAGCCATGTTGGCATTGGGGTTTGTACTGCTGCTGATTGTAGGCATCAGCACGGTTTGGAAAAATTTATCACTGTTTGGTGTGACTTACGAGCGCAGTTTTGACCGCACACGTGTTTTTCCTGGTGAACCCATTGAAATGACAGTGACGGTTGGCAATGATAAGCTGCTGCCACTTAGCTGGCTCCAATTTCAAGACGAACTTCCGGTTGCTATCGAATCAGAATCGGCGATCTCGCAAGTCGTTAGCGAAATTACCGGCAAATACACATTGCTCAACACATTTTCACTGTACGGACGTGAAATCACAGATCGCATGGTGACGCTCTCCTTCCCCAAACGCGGTTTTTATACATTGGGGCCAGTCACTTATGAATCGGGCGATATTTTCACATTATTTACGATGTCGCGGCAGCATCAATATTTGAATACATTGGTTATTTATCCGCAAATTTATCCATTAGAAGAATTAGGATTGCCTGCGAAAGAGCCATTTGGTGACATCAAAGTACTTCGCAGTTTGTTCACAGACCCCATCAAAACTCAAGGCATCCGTGACTACCAGCCAGAAGATAGATACCGCGATATTCACTGGAAGGCAACAGCACGACGTGGTTCATTGCAAACAAAGGTGTACGATCCATCTACGGGAATGACGATTTCCATTTTTTTGAATGTGTCCACCTTTGCCAAGCATTGGATGGGATTTGATCCTGAACTTTTAGAGCGATCCATCAGCGTGGCCGCTTCGATTGCCAATTATGGCACGCAGCAAAACTGGGGTGTCGGTGTCTATGCGAACGGTTCAGTACCCGGTTCTGACCAGCCAATTCGTGTGCCACCGGGGCGATCACCAGACCACTTGAGTCATATTTTGGAAGGGTTAGCGGCTGTGACAGAGTTTGCCACTGGTTCTATTGAGCGCATGATGCTGCGCGTGAGTCCGGGCTTGCCGTGGGCGAGTACGGTGGTGTTGGTAACGGCCGTTATCACCGAAGAAATCATGGTCGGTCTGGTGCGACTCAAAGAAGCAGGCCGCCGCGTCGTCCTCATTTCCCTGTCAGAAGAACCACCACCCAAGGGTCTAGGCAATGTCATTGCCTACCATATTCCCGCTAACGTCCCAGCCTTTCAAAAAGGGCCACAAAGCAAAACAGCCACCGAAGCAGCTCTGAATGCAATTCCTACACCAGAGCCAGTTGGGCTAGAATTTGAGCGAGACGATCTTACTTAACCGGTTAATTATTAATAATTAATTGTTAACCGGTTAGAAATTAGCTATGAGCACGATTGTTCAACACCTAAACGAAAACGAACGCTACACACGGCTTCTGCAATCTTGGGCGCGTGTGCAAAAAGAGCTGCTGTTTGTGTTTTGGGCAATCATGGAAATGGCGCTGTTAACGCCGATTGCACTGTCGCTCATGCCCTGGGCACGCTATTGGCCTGCTGGGCAAGTGCTGCTATGGATGTTATTGTTGATGCTGTTTGTGTTCAACTTAATTCGGCTGCTGGCCGTTTTCAGCCTCAACCCAGACCGCCAACGAACCATCATTGCTGTCACACTGCTGCTAACGGTCTTCTTCACCATTCGCGGACTGGTTCACATCCCCAGTTCGTTATTTGATATGCATTGGCTAGGTCAGTTTATCAATGATGTAGGTGAGCCGGGAAATTTCCGTTGGATGCAAGATGCGTCGCTGTTTACTTTGATTGTGTTTGTCTGGTATCGAGGAACACGACTTGTCAACCGCACGTTTGATATGAAGCAGATTGGGCTGCGGCTGCGATTAGGTGGATTATTTATTGCGCCGCTGTCAGTTTGGCTGGCAAACCGACGCTTGTTATGGGATGTAACGCCGCTGCTACTGCTGTTTTTTTTAGCTGCGTTAACGGCCGTTTCCCTCGTCCGCGCCGAACAAGTCGAACAAGACCGCTCCCGCCAATCTGCCACGCTAGACCCACGTTGGCTCAGTCTCATTTTTATGGCCGCACTGCTGACAATTCTCACAGCCGGACTTTTGACAGCCATTATCACTGGAGAATCTGCAAATGCGGTAGTGGGAGCCTTCGCACCAGTCGTCACCAGCGTTCAATTTTTGTTAGCCATTGCTTTAGGGACACTGCTGTTTTTGGCAATTCCAATCTTACAATTCATTGATATTATCATTTTATTTTTATCTAACTTACTGAATGCATTTTGGCTTTGGCTCACAAAAACATATACCATCATTGAAAAAATCATCTCAAAACTCGCGCAATCTGAGCAAGCGCCAGTTACTGAAACGCCAAGCGGCATTGGAGAAATCGATCCAGAGCAGATTGCTACCAGGGTCTTTCAGGTTGGTGATTTGGGAGAAGTCGCCAATATTTTGACAATATTGCTCATGATTGCCGTGGTGCTGCTGGTGGCTTTATTGGTTGGCGGCGTCTACAAGCGCTCTCAGTTTGTTGACAAAAGTGGTGCGGCAATATTGCGCCGCAGTGAAGAACTTGAGCAGGATGATGATTCACTGTTGGCAAAGGTGCTGCGGCGCTTGGGGATGCTTAGGAATTTGAAAACGGCCGTTTCCATCCGCCGCATCTACCAACGAATGCTGCACGCCGCCGATGCCAGTGGCTATCCCCGTCTGGAGTCAGAAACGCCATTTGAATACCTCAAAACACTGGCGAAAGCGTGGCCAGACTATCCAGCCGAAACGCGCCTCATTACCCAGGCCTACGTCAATGTGCGCTACGGCGAGACTCCAGAAACCCAGGCAGAGCTAGACGAAATATTTACAGCCTGGAAACGGTTAGAACTATCACCACCAGATGGTGGGGATGGGGACAGTTCAAACCTCACAATCCAAAGCAGACAGCCGGACAAGTATTAATCCTGCAAATACCCTAATATGCGCAGTGCGTTCAATAGTGGTGTGTCATCATCAGCAACCATTGCCCCGACACGCCATTGACCATTTGCACCCATAAAAACATAGCCATTCCCCGCGTGCGTCGCATCAATGGGAATCAACAACTGCTTGACCCCTGACATCCGCACAGGTGTGTTAAACTCAATTTCATCAGCGTAATAAGATTCTACCACCAGCTCGGTTTCGTTATAGCGAAGTAATGTATCCTCAGAAAGTCCAATCGAAATGAGTGCTGTATTATTAAAACTAGATAGCGTTTCATTAAGCCCTTCCGACAACTCTTTATAACCTGGTTCGCCGCGCCGAATTGTTACCGTCTCGCCATATTTGCGAATGACAATGCGACTTGGTTCATAAGTTGGTTGGATCGGTAAAAACCATAGTGGATTCCCCGTATTTAACGTGTTTAGTATCCACAAAATGCCCGCTGCTACTCCAATTAAAATCAGCAGTGGTTCCCACAATTTAAATTTTGGCAAAGTTTCCATTTTTATATCTCCACAAGACTTTTCAGTCATGCCATCTTAAAAATTAGCAACTGTTTTCAATACAGGACCCTTTACCTAAATAAATTAAGTAACGCATTAAGATTAGTCTATATAATGAAAAACAGGAGTGATGCTCCTTTCTAACACAATTTTACAGGTTTGGATTAAACGCGCTAAATATTGAATAGTCAATTTCAGGAACAATTTTCAACTTTTTTCGCATCCTTAACGGCTTACAGCCTCTTTTCCAGTTATCATAATGCAGTGTCAATTTGAAGTATAATATTTGGTTATAGTGTAATTTGTACAGGTTGAAATGAGCATGAATGATGGTCCAGTAATTTTATACATTGAAGACAACCACGATAATCGAAAACTTGTAAGCCGAATCTTGCAGGCAGCCGGTTTTACAGTCTATGGCGTTATTGACGGCCGTTCGGGTTTGGCTTTTGTAAAAGAGACAAAACCGGATTTAATATTGGTAGACCTCCAATTGCCCGAAATTGATGGGTATACAGTCACAACCGAGTTACGAAAGATGAAGGCTTTGCATAACACGCCAATCGTTGCATTAACTGCAAATGTAATGAAAGAAGATCAAGAAAAAAGCTATGCTGCTGGTTGTAATGGTTTTATTCATAAGCCGATTAACGTAGATTTATTACCCGAACAAGTAAATACTTACCTGATTCGTTAGTAGTTCGCCAAAAAAGGTTTGCCAAATTGCAAACCGAGGCGAAAATTAGTTTAGTTAAAAGAGAGTTGTACATGGACAACACATCCACCAAAATCTCAATCGATCCGAAAGATGCACACATCCTTGTTGTTGAAGATAATGTTTCAAATTTTGTTTTAATTGCTCGCCTCCTCGCATTTATGGGTGTACAAAAATGCGAATGGAAAACAACCGGTTGGGGGGTCGTTGAATTTGCCAACACAATGAGCAAAGTGGATCTCGTCTTGATGGATTTAAGACTGCCTCATGAAGATGGATATGATGCACTTCGCCAAATACGCGCCGATGAACGCCTAGAAAACACACTGGTTGTTGTTGTAACAGCCCATGGTAGCCAAGAAGAAATGCAAAAAGCCAGGAAAGCAGGGTTTGATGGGTTTTTATGCAAACCATTGGATGCAGATTTGTTCCCAGAACAAATTCGCAAAATTTTAAATGGTGAGGCTGTATGGGATTTAGGTATTTAGCAAGGTTGCATTTTAGATAACTTTTTTACTTAATTACAATGTTAAAATCCTTACGTAAGTGGTTGTTCTACATAGATTCCGACAATAGAGAAGTATTATATAAAGGGAGACTGCTTCATTTTATGGTTTTTCTAATAATTGCCATTGCAATTATTAGCACGATGACTAATTTCGCTCAACAGATAGCCACGACCCACTCTATTACTAATTTCAAACCTGCTTATTTTGTCCTCCCCATTTCCGGATTGCATGCGTTACTCATCCTCTGGCTAACGCGGCAGGGACGCGTTCTGCTTGCAGCCCATTTTTTTACTGGTGGTCTGAATTTAACCCTTTTTCTTGCTCTGATCTTGTTATCCGAATCAAGCAATGTATTTTTCATCCCTTACATGATGTTGATTGGTATTGTGGTGATTGCTTCTCTTGATAAGATTTTAGCAAGTGTTTTTTATACGGCCGTTACCGCAACGGCCGTTACCATCTTTTACATCATCTCTGATCAATATCACGCAGAAGACATCACCGTCTACCTGTTCACCCTCACAGGTGTATGCGTCACATTTTGGCTCACAGCCAGCGACCTCAAAAATATAACCGGATCCGCAAAACGATTAACCAGGGAAGTCCAAAACAAAAATGACTTGTTACAAAATAGAGCAGAACAATTGCAGCTTAGTGCAGAAATTAGCCAACAAACGAGCCATTCGCTTGATCTAGACACATTACTCAACAACGCAGTTAAACTCATTCGAGATAAGTTTGGATTTTACTACGTTTCCATTTTCCTTACTGACAAAGAAAACAAAAAGTTAACCCTGCGAGAAGCGACCGGCCAAACTGGAAACACGCTACTAAAAAACAATTACCAGCTCCCCATTGATAATAGTTCCATTGTTGGATGGGTCGCAAACAATCAACAACCCTACATCAGCCACAATGTCCAACAAGACCCCATCTTTCATGATGAAGCAGCATTACCTGACACAAAATCAGAACTTTGTTTACCATTAATAGCCAGGAATAAATCACTTGGCGTTTTAGATATTCAGAGCCATGACCCACAACTCTTTCAAGACAACAGTATTGCCATTATGCAAATTATGGCAAACCAAGTGGCCGTAAATATTGATAATGCTCAACTCTTCTCGCAAGCAGAATCTCAATTAAACGAGACACAAACATTACTCGATCTAAACACCTTATTAACCACCACCCTTGAAGTCGGAGAAATTTATCGTCGAGCAGCCCGAGAATTCGCCATCAAAATGGGCGCGATACGCTGCGCCATTTCCAGTTGGGATAATGAAGCCGAACGCATCACCATACAAGCAGATTTTGTTCATAATGCTCACAACAATTTAGAAGATAAATATATCATGACATATGAAAGCCAAAATCTAGCACTTTTGCCAGAAACACAAAAAGTACTGAAAACGCATGTACCAAAAATTTATTATGGAAACGATCCAAGTCAATCTACTGACA
>QQUD01001017.1 GCA_008501785.1 Chloroflexota bacterium | reverse complement strand
TTGTCGCACCGTTTAATCGTGAAATTCAGAAATTTAATCCTGACGAATGGGCGGAGTTGTTTCAGGATACAGGCGCACGTTACGTAGTGATGGTGACAAAACATCATGATGGGGTCCTGCTATGGCCAAGTGAACATACGACGCCGCACAGGGAAAATTACCGGGCGAATCGTGATTTGGTGGGAGATTTAACAACGGCCGTTCGCGCACGCGACATGAAAATGGGCTTTTACTATTCTGGTGGACTTGATTGGAGTTTTAACGAGACACCTATCACAAATCGTGAGCTTGTTTACGACACCATCGTGCAAACCCCAGAATTTATCGAGTATGTAGACCTTCACTGGCGTGAATTGATTGATAAGTATCAAGCCGATGTGATTTGGAACGATATTGGGTATCCGCTCAACGCCCCGCTGCAAGAGCTATTGGCCTACTACTACAACACAATTCCCGATGGTGTGGTCAACGACCGTTTCGGCCAGGTGACATCCAAAGATTTGCCTGAGGATGAAGAAGTGGTCAAAAATCCAGAAACGGGTCACTCCGATTTCACCACACCAGAATATTCATCCTACAATCGCATTGTTGAGAAAAAGTGGGAGGCGAATCGCGGCATTGGCTTTTCATTTGGCTATAACCGCATTGAGGGACCAGACAGCTATCTATCAGCAGAAGAGGCCGTGCGTTTGTTTGTGGATATTGTCAGTAAAAATGGCAATCTGCTGCTCAATGTGGGCCCCATGCCGGACGGAACCATTCCAGAGCTGCAGGTGAAATGTTTGCAAGGATTAGGCGCATGGCTCAAGATAAATGGTGAAGCAATGTTTGACACACAACCCTGGGAAACGGCCGATGGCAAAACAGCGGCTGGCATCCCTGTTCGTTTTACGCAAAAAGAAGACACGCTGTATGCAACTTTGCTGGACACGCCTGATGAAGAACAGATCAGCCTTAAGGCGTTGAAGGCCAGTCCACAAACTGTTATTCAACTGTTGGGGCATGATTCCCCACTAAACTGGCAGCAAAATGGCAATGATATCGAAGTAAGTTTGCCTGCATCACTGATCACTGCACCTGCTCATGTTTTAAAAATCAATCCAGCACCAGTTTTAGGACATTGATTACCGATTCCACACAAGCTGGCTCGGTCTGGAGACCGGCCAAAGCAAAATTAAATAGGGAGAATAAGATGAAATATGCAAAATTAGGTCGTTCGAACCTCACGGTCAGCCGCATTTGTTTGGGTACGATGCATTTTGGCGGTGTGACGCCTGAAGATGAGTCGTTTGCAATCATGGACAAAGCACTTGATATGGGTATCAACTTTTTTGACACAGCCAATGTCTATGGTGGGGCTGCAGGAACAGGCGCCACGGAGGAAGTCATTGGCCGGTGGATGAGTCAAGGTGGTGGTCGGCGTAACAAGATTGTGTTGGCCACCAAAGTGTATGGAAACATGGTGCGTGGCCAATCTGTACCGAATGATGAAGCGGGTATCTCATCCTACAAGGTGCGCAAGCATGTGACTGATTCTCTGCGGCGTTTGCAAACAGATCATATTGATTTGTATCAGGTACATCATCTTGAGCGCCGCGTGACGCCTGAAGAGTTTTGGGGTGTATTTGAGCGATTGACCGATCAGGGTGACATTTTGTACATGGGCACGAGCAATTTCACGGGCTGGGGGCTGGCTAAATTCCAGATGCAGGCACAACAGCGCGGGTTTATGGGTATTGTGTCGGAACAAACGCAATACAATCTTCTGAACCGAATTCCAGAGCTTGAGGTGCTGCCAGCGGCACGTGATTTTGGCATTGGGGTGATTCCGTACATGCCGTTGGGTGGCGGATTGCTGACGGGGAAGAAAACGGCCGTTTCCGGCTCAAGAACCTCCGATGTCGAAAAAGAATACAATCTTGACCTGAAAAACCAGCAATTTGAGGCGTTTTCAGCCCTTTGCCGCGAGATTGGCGAAAAAGAAGCGGTTGTGGCGATTGCGTGGACGTTGGCACATGATGCCGTGTCCTCTGCAATTGTGGGTGTGCGAACGTTAGCTCATCTTGAAGGATTAGAGCGGGCATCTGAATTAGAACTTTCGACAGAGACAATGGCGCGTCTGGATGAAATTTTTGACATTAATCGTGGACGTCCGCTGCAAAAAGGGGAAGCGCCAGAGGCTTATGCATGGTAAATTAGCGCCTCTACTAAATTAAAAACAGAGGAATGGTCGATGATACGTTGGTACAATTTTTTCAGACTTGCATTTAACGCACTACGCAATTGGTGGGGCGACTGGTGGAATCAGGTGATGATGAACATCGTCTGGTTTCTCAGTATCCTCACCGTTATTTTGGCACCCCCAGCCATTTTTGCGATGTATCAGCAAAACAAGCAAGTTGCCGAAGGGAGTACCAGTTCAGCAAGAGAAATGTTTAAATCCTATCGGTCGCTATTTGTCATTAGCTGGCTGTGGATGTTAACGAATCTCGCTGTTTATTTTGTGCTGTACACCGCGTTTGGTTTCTATGGCTCGTCAAGCACTGCATGGGGTTTCTGGGGCGTAATCGTTGTCGTCATTATTACTCTCATGTGGCTGATGCTTCAGCTTTACACGGTTCCTGTACTGATGTGGCAAGATGAAATGTCGCTGAAACTAGCCTGGAAAAATGCAGCAGTGCTGTTACTGCAAGCGCCCTTGTTTTCTATCATTTTCCTGCTCTTCACCGTGATTATTTGGATCATCAGCGCCATTTCTGGCGCACTTATGGTCTTTGGGGGCATTAGTTTGACATCGGTATTGGGGTGTCAGGTCGTATACGGCCGTTTACAAGCCCTCATGCCAGAAGATAAAAACAATGAATCAACGACAGATTAAAAAACTACACAATTCTAAAAAGGAGACCAACAATGCAACGCTACGGAATGGTTATCAAAGTTAAACCCGAGAAATTTGAGGAGTACAAAAGATTACACGCTGCCGTCTGGCCAGAGGTGTTGGAAACAATAACGGCTTGCAACATTCGCAATTACTCTATCTATTACAAAAATGGGCTGCTTTTTAGTTACTACGAATATGTTGGTGAGGATTACGAGGCTGATAATGCAAAAATGGCAGCCGATCCCAAAACGAAAGAGTGGTGGAGCTATACCGATCCCTGTCAGGAACCTGTCGAAAATCACGAAGAAGGTGAATGGTGGTCAGTCATGGAAGAACTATTCCACCTCGACTAGACGCGTTGCAATAGAAACTCAATTTAGATGCTTGTGAACAAATAGTCACACGCGGCATTCAAATGATCAAGTCTATTTCCATTACAAGCCTACTGTTAAACGTTGGATTCCTTTTGAAGGAAAAGTAAAGGAGGGTGAACCATGAAGAAACGCCCCAACATTTTATTTATCATGACCGATGATCATGCGGCACACGCCATGAGCTGTTATGGCAGCCGCATCAATGAAACCCCTAATTTAGATCGAATTGCTAACGGCGGCGTGCGTTTTAACAACTGTTTTTGCACCAATTCCATCTGCACACCCAGCCGCGCCACGATTTTGACGGGGACTTACAATCACATCAACGATGTGACGACGCTGGATTCGAGGCTTGACGGCCGTTTACCCACCTTCCCTAAAATGCTGCAAGCCGCCGATTACCAAACCGCAATCGTTGGCAAATGGCATTTGGGGCATGGCGGACACGCCGATCCAACGGGGTTCGATTACTGGAATGTGCTGCCTGGGCAGGGCGACTACCATGATCCGGTGATGTTTGAAATGGGTGAACAGAAGCAGTACGCAGGGTATGCAACGGATTTGATTACGGATTTTTCGTTGGATTGGTTGGAGCGGCGGGATCGAGAACGGCCGTTTCTACTCATGTGCCATCACAAAGCCCCGCACCGCCCCTGGGAGCCAGACGACAAACATGCCACGATGTATGACGACATCGACATTCCCGAACCGGAAACGATGTGGGACGATTACAGCAATCGTGCAGCCGCAGCCGCAGCCGCCACGATGCGAATTGACCGCGATTTCACCATTACAGATTTGAAAGAGCCGGTTCCCGAGGGTTTGTCACCCAAAGATCGAAAACGGTGGATGTACCAGCGCTACATCAAAGATTATCTGCGCTGTGTCGCTTCGGTAGACGACAATGTGGGGCGGCTGCTGGATTATTTGGATGCAGAAGGGCTAACGGACGACACCATCGTCGTATATACCTCTGACCAGGGCTTTTTCCTGGGCGATCACGGTTGGTACGACAAGCGTTTTATGTACGAAGAGTCGCTGCGGATGCCGTTTGTGATGCGCTATCCACACGCCATTGCAGCAGGCAGTGTGAATGATCACATGATTCTCAATGTTGATTTTGCACCAACGTTTTTGGCTTATGCGAGTCTTCCCATTCCCGAACATTTCCAGGGGCGTGATTTCCAGCCAATTTTAGGTGACACAATTCCCGATGATTGGCAAACGAGCATGTATTATCGCTACTGGATGCATCGCGCACATCACAATGTGTTTGCTCATTACGGCATTCGCACCCTGCGCTACAAGCTCATTTACTATTACGGTGAAGCACTGGGCCAACCAGGCGCAATCGGCGATGCAACAGAGCCGGAATGGGAACTGTTTGATCTGGAAAAGGACCCGTATGAATTGAATAATGTTTACCACGATGCGGCGTATGCGGATGTGGTTGTGGATTTGAAAGCGGAGTTGGTGAGGTTGCAAACGGCCGTTAACGACAAACCCTGTCACTAAAGAGCATATGAAAATTAAGCTTTTTAAGAAAAATAGGACGCAGATAACGCAGATGACGCTGATCTGAAAAAGAAAAATCTGAAGAATACAAAACCTTACACGCCGCCGTTTGGCCGGAGGTGTTAAGCACCATCACCGCCTGCAATATTCGCAACTACTCCATTTACTATAAAAACGGGCTGCTGTTTAGCTACTTCGAATATTTAGGCGACGATTTTAAAACAGATATGGCAAAAATGGCTGCCGATCCCAAAACACAAGAGTGGTGGACCTACACCGACCCTTGTCAGGAACCTGTTGAAAACCATGCAGAAGGTGAATGGTGGTCAGAAATGGAAGAGATGTTCCACCTCGATTAAGTGAGTTATGAATCAATCAAAGATTGCGCAGCTACCTTCGACAGGGCGTAAACGCTGGCTACGAGATCGAAGCCCTTTCAGGGCTAGGACTTAGGCCCGGAGGGCCTTCCATCTCGTAGCCGGGGGCTTATGAACCTGAAGAAAATAATATGGTAAACGGATTTTATGGCTCTTCAGGTTCATTTAGGCGATTCAAAGCTCCGTTTGATTACCATTTTAATTTTTGAATCGCCATCAGCCCTCGGCGAAGCAAGACTAAGTAAATACCCTAGATCACACAAATTCTTATTCAACTGCGAAATCTTTGATTAAATGTGAGTCCAGCATGACAAACCAACGAGAAGTTCTTTCCCTCAACAAACAATGGTATTTTCAGTTAGGTGATGAGCTGGCCGACGAAATCAGGCTGCACGGCAATGTGCAAATCATCAACGACGAAACCAGCCTCTGGCAAAAAACGGGCAATCATGGCCCCTCCAAACCAGACACACCCGGCGTCGATCAGTGGCGACAGGTAGATTTGCCCCATGACTTTGTGATAGAAGGTGAATTTACGCCAGAAGCGTCTGTGAAAACGGGCGCACTGAAACGGGGCAAGGCGATTTATATCAAACATTTTTCGCTGCCAGCATCCGACAAAGGCAAACGGATTCACTTGGAGTTTGATGGCGTTTATCGCAACTGCCAAATCTTCATGAACGGCCATTTTGTAGGGCGGCACTTAAGCGGCTACACCTCGTTTGGTTTTGATGTGACCGAAATTAGTTATTTTGGTGGCAAAAACAGCCTCGCGGTGCTTGTCGATGCCACCGACAATGAGTTATGGAGCTATGAAGGCGGCGGCATTTACCGCAGCGTGCGGCTGGTGAAAACGGCTGATGTGCATGTACCGCAGTGGGGAACTTTTGTGCAAACGGGTTCCGCTGACAATCCTGGACGCGTTCAAGCTGAGATTACTGTTGCCAATATGCGCTACGATTCGGTTAGCTGTGTGGTAGAAAATGCGGTTGTTTTTGGGGATGAAACGGCCGTAACTAATCTCCCTACCCAAACCATCAACATCGATGCAATAGAAAAAGGGGTTGTGACAGTAAACGGCCGTATTCCCTACCCTCAACTCTGGCGGCTAGAAAACCCCGTCCAGTACACCTTGATCACGACCATTCACGTCGATGGCAAACTTGTTGATCAATATAAAACGTGCTTTGGCATTCATTTCTTTCACTTTGACCCCGAAACCGGCTTCTCACTCAATGGCGAACCAATGAAGTTGAAAGGTGTCTGCTGCCACCAGGACCATGCAGCGGTTGGCGTAGCTGTGCCTGCCTCGCTGCAAAAATGGCGCGTAGCACGTTTGAAAGAGATGGGCGTCAATGCCATTCGCGCCAGCCATAACCCACCCGATCCGGCGCTGCTCGATGCGTGCGACGAATTGGGCGTGCTGTTCATGGACGAGGTGCGTTTACCCGGTGCGTCCGATGAAATGCTAACCCAGCTTGAGAGCGTACTGCTGCGAGATCGCAACCACCCTTCTATTATATTGTGGAGCCTGGGCAACGAAGAAATGATCGTGCAGCATACCGAAATTGGCATCAACATGTTCCGTCGAATGCAGCACTTGGCACACAAGCTGGACCCGTCACGCCCCACAACCTACGCCATGAACATGATGTGGATCGATATTTGCGACATTCACGATGCAGCCGATTTTCATTTTGACGTATGGGGCAGCAACTATCGCAGCGACCAAAAAAGCGAAAACTACGACATTTTCCACAAGAAATACCCCGACTGGCCGATGCTTGGCGCGGAAACGTGGGGTGGTGCGGCCACACGTGGGCTATACACCGCAGATAAATCACCCTACCCCATTATTATTGGCGAACGGTGGCGCACTAAAGATGCGGCGCTCTGGCGTGATCCTGAATTTGAGGGCATTGTTAGCGCGTATGGTGGCACAGCCACGCCGTGGGGCTATTCGATTGAGGAGATGTGGTTGGATTGTGTGAAACGGCCGTTTATGGCTGGCACCTTCGTCTGGACCGGTTTCGACTATCGCGGCGAAACATTCCCCTATGACTGGCCCTCCGTTATTACTCGCTTTGGCGTGTTGGATTACTGCGGCTTTTACAAAGAAGTGGCGCACTATCTGCGCAGTTGGTGGCGACCCAAAACGCCGCACCTCTTTATCATGCCGCACTGGAATTGGGAGGGGCGTGAAGGCGAAACCATCAAAGTGTGGTGTTACAGCAATTGCCAAACGGTCGAATTATGGCTAAATGGCGAATCGTTGGGACAACAAGAGATGCCTGAAAACTTCCGACTGGAATGGCAGGTTCCCTACGAACCGGGTGAACTGGTTGCGAAAGGGTTTGATGCGGATGGGCAGGAAGTGTTAACCACTGTGCGCCGCACGACGGGTGGGGCGGAGAGGGTGGTGTTACGGCCGTTACCGCTCAACACTCCCTCAGCCCCCGATGATGTGCTCGTCGTTGCCGCCGAAATTCAAGATACCAACGGCGACATCTGCCCACTAGCCGACAACCTTATCACCTTCGACGTAACCGGCCCCGCAACCATTCTCGGCGTCGGCAACGGCAACCCCGTCAGCCACGAACCCGACAAATCTAACCAACGCAAAGCCTATCACGGCCTGTGCATGGTCTACCTCTCCCTCACCGGTGCAGCAGGAGAAATCAAACTAACCGCCACATCACCAGGGTTGCTGGATTGCAGCATAACCATGTAGTACTTTAACCCATATGCCAATTTTGTTAATGTACTACAAAAATCATAATACCAGGGGCGGGATAGGCGGGAAGATCGGCCCTGCAAAGCGCACAACGTTTTCTCCCGCCTATCTCGCCCTTCTTCGTCATGAAATTGAAGAGGGCG
>QQUD01000593.1 GCA_008501785.1 Chloroflexota bacterium | reverse complement strand
CCATCTTTTGTTTTCTCCATTCCACCCTGATGCTTCACCACCAGGGCCAGCCTTTATTCCGGCCAACAACCAGAAACCGCACACCCTTCCCCCACTCACCTTCACTCAAATCCTCAACCGCAAACACCCGGCTAACCAACGTTGTAAACGTGTCCACATCATCCGGATCACCTTCCACAATCACCCGGCAGCGCCATGGCCGCGCCGTATCCACCAATTGGGAGAGCAGAGCAAATTCTTCACTTTCTGCTTTTCCAACCGGCCATATCTGCGGCAGATGCGGATACTTGGCACTTTCAGGATAGGCAGCACCGCCGTCCGTCACCATCATCGCCAACCGCTGCAGCAGGTCATCATCGACCACATATTCACATGCCAGGTAGATTGCACTGCCATCCTTGTAACAAAGGCGCACATCGAAACGGCCGTCTTGCCACTGACACACAAACCAGGTATACAAATTATTCAACAATCCTTTCATGACCGATCCTTCAAAACTGTCTACAAACCCAGGTTATCCAAATTATGGGCAATGTCTGGCGGCTCATCATCAACAGCCTGATCCACGCTGGACGAGCCAGAAACAGTCAGGCCACCGCGCTTCAGGTCCATAATCGCCTGATACACATCTGCCAGCGTCACCTCCTGCTCGCCCAGGTTAGCCCGCAGCGCCTCCCGGATTGCCTTTGACCGGCCACCATCTGGCAGGCTGTTCAGCCATTGCAAAATATCGTGGTCCCGCTCCGTATCGAGGGAAAAAGAAATCGTTGTTTTCATCAGAATTTAATAGTGGAAATTAATACAAAGAGACAAAGGAACAGAGGCACAAAGGGAAGAAGGAAAAGCTCTTTTTTCTTTTTTCTTTGTGCCTTGGTCTCTTTGTTCCTTTGTATTTGATTCCTCATATTCATTTCAGCCGCTGTGCAAACCTGTAATAACCAACCACATTCGCAAATACCGGATCATCCACCACATACGCATGTCTGAAATATTCTTGCAGATACGCGCCAAACAGATGGGCACCGCCACCAGTGACCAACACCGCATCCAGCCGCGCCCCCGAATTCCACAGCTGCGAAGCCTGCGCGATCACTTGCTCTGCCATCGGCGCAATCGCCGCCTCCACAATCGGCGACAAATCAACCGGTTCCCCAAAGTAACGCACCTGACGCTGCGAAATGGCTTCCACAATTTCATGGTCACGTAAATCAAGCTCCGGACATTCAACCGCCAAAAACTCCCGCGCCTGCCGCACCACATCCCATGCTCCCAAATTGACGCTACTGGTTTCCCTGGCAATCTCTGCCAACCGCCGCACGCTGAGCAAGTTGGTCGTTTTGCCCCCAATGTCAATCACGCCGATGTTGCCGTGCGCGATGTCATTGTTCATGATACGGCCGTTATCATCCAACGCCATCGCCAGCACCGAGCCAAAAGGGCTGCGGAATCACCCGGCATTCCGTCACATGAATCGTCTGGCTGCGCCGTCCCGCCCGCTGCACCCGATGCTCACCCAAAAACTGCGCTTGCAGGTTTTCCTTGTCACCATAAAAAGTCACCGGCAGTCCCGTGACAACTTTCATCTCCACCGATCCGGCCGTCACTTCCGTAAACGCGGCCAACATTAGCCGGTAATACTCCTCACTCTCAATCCACCCCCTATCCTCCCGCCGCGTCGCAAACCGACTTTGGGCAATGGCCCCTTCACCAATCAACCAGGTGCCGTCATCGGGAATTGTGAGCACCACATCTTCATTTCCATTCAACGAAAACCGCGCCCGGTCTGGCGTCCCCACCACACTGGGAAATAGGCCCCTGCCCCGGTCGCTCATCACCTTGGTCGCGTTATATCCTAAATCGATTCCAGCCTTCATCATCGTTTTCATCTCCTGTATCGGCATTGGTATTGCCGGGTAGTTATTACCCGGCAATACCACACCATCTTTTATCCAGTTCTCTCATTCTCAGAAACAAGCCGGGTCAACGGCACATCACCCTGAAGCCGCATTTCACTGCTGTAATGGGGTCTAACCCCAAGCGAGTGAATTTCATATCCATCGGCCTCAATCACATACAAATACATCAGCCCATTCACCGGAACACTAAATTCACAAGCTGTCACTTGAATACATGGCGGCTCAAGCCAGGTGCCCGTTTTCGGATTGTGGTCACCATCATCATCAACAAGTAATTTCACATCAGCCACGACCGGCTCTTTGGTCTTGTCATCGACAAAGGTCAACGAAATATAAAATCTGAGCGGTTCATCTGATTCTGAAACGACTTGCCCAGAGTCTGTCGAAGGAGCCTGTCCTGAACTTGTCGAAACGGCCGTTTCCTCCAAAACAGACGGCTCAACATTTCCTTGCCCACACCCAACCAACAAAACAATCATCACAATAAAACCAACAAATTTACGCACGAGAAAAACCTCCATTTTCGTACTGGTAAATAAATGCCCCCATCATTCATCATCCACATCAGGCATCAGGACGGCCGGGGCCACATTGCCGCCCGCTGCCTCATAAACCTTGCCGAACGTTTCACACACCGCACTGGTGACACCAGCCTCCTCCAGCATTCGCGTTCGTCGTCCCCTGTTTTCAATCAATTCCAACCGCACATCATCACCAACAGACAACCAGGTCTGAGCCATGTCAAACAATCCACTGCCGGGAACATCCCCACGCCGCCAGCCTGCCCGAGCAATCCCCACCGCATTCTTGCCCTGCTGCTTCAACTCCGACCCTTCCAGCTTCACCCAATAAGCCCAGGCCAACAGCATCTCTGGCAAAGGGTTCGCATCCTTTGGGGTTAAACGACCCGCAAACCCCATCCAATCCAAAATGCTTGCAATCAGCGAATCCAAATCGGAAGGTGTATCAAGAGCAGCAGCATTAATAGCGCCGTTAACCGCTTGGTCCTGGTTGGTGGAAACGGCCGTTTTCGCTGTTGTTAATCCTATTGTTTGAGGCTGTTGATCAGGATTGTTGTTTTGGATTGTTGTATTAGGGTTGTTGGAGTTCTGCTGAGTTCGCCACCAGAACCACCGTCATTGGCAAAGAAGGCTGGGGTAAACGGCCGTTGTAATCTACATGCATTTCGTCATGGTTTTGCGCGAGGTTCCTTGAAAAACGGGTCCGACCTGGGCACCGTCTCCCGACTTCTGGGGCACAGCAGCATCCAGATAACTGCCGAATTCTACACCCGCTGGACCGACAGCGAACTAGCCAAACGCCATCGAACCTTCTCATGGTTCAACTCAGCCCACCAGGATGAACAGTCAGACGATGAATGATATAATACGAATCGGTTATCCGAAAATAATGAGGGCGGGTCCAGGTGCCACATCCGAGGGACTCATAAGCCCTAGGTCACTAGTTCAAATCTAGTTGGCGCCACCTCAACGCCGTTGTCATTGCCGTGATAACGGCGTTTTTTATTGTGTTCCAGTTTGTTGCAAATAAAGGTGTCCATATGCGTTTAGACTGTCGAAAATGTGGTAACAAATTAAATCAATCAGATGACCTCTGCGTAAAATGCCAGCAGCCAACCGACCGGTTGGATAAGTGCGAAACCGATTTTATTTATGTCAAACATAACCGTTTTGGATGGAATCACACAATGTGTTTCCGGGCTTTTGCCAAAAATCCCGAAGGCAAAATAGTAGAATTAGCCAGGTCTGAAGAGTTTGAACAGCCAGAAAACGAGCCTCATGAAAGCAGGTGGGATTATCAAGAATTTGTGGAATTACTGAAGAAAGGAATACATGCATGGGATTACCAAGAAATCAGTGCTGGCAAAAAAATGTGGGAATTCAAATTTCAACTTAAACCAAGAAAATCTTCTTCTAATAATTCTTCCTGATCGCGGACACAATCATCCATTTATGCAGCAGCCGCTGCTGATCATTTATGACACGAATGGGGGGAGAAAACGGCCGTTTGCCGCCACCTTCAAACACAGCCAAATCCTTTCATCCCTCTAGATGCCGATATTCTGCTCCGTCCAGAGTATACAAATTCAGAGGCTGGCTTCCAATCTTTCAGCAAAATGTGGCTACGCGTTTGTAAAAACATTGGGCAGGCAGGCAAGCCGGTTGCACTATTTTACGCAAGAGGCTGGCTACAAAACATGGAACCATGTATCGAGCGCAGTTATTTCGATTGTTTTTCCCCTTCACTGTCTGACAAAGACCCTAAACTGGAGTCAAGTTTCATCATTCATACCTTCTCATACAACGCGAGGCAATTTTGGAACAATGTATTGGTGATTGAGGAATGCGTTTTGTCGCCTAGCGGTTCTGCATTTTGGGGGCGAGCCGTGATGCAATTTCTTGACGCACGACTGGCGCAACTTTTGTGCCGAGCAGCTCAATTGCGTGCATCATTTTGGCGTGGGGAATGGTGCCGACGCTCATTTGTAGCAAGAATCGGTGATGACCAAATAGTTCGTGCTGAAATAGGATTTTTTCGATGATTTCGTCGGGGCTGCCAATGAAGTTTGCACCGCGCAAGGTGGTAGATGCATCGAATTGCTGCCGAGACATAGGCGGCCAACCCCGTTCACGGCCGATTTTGTCCATCACTTGCTTAAATGGTGGAAACGCTTCATCAATTGCCCGCTGTTTATCATCAGCGATGAAGCCATGAGAGTTGATGCTCACGCTGAGTTGTGAACGATCGTGGCCTGCTTGATCGGCGGCGCGGTAGTAAAGCTCAACGAGTGGAGCAAATTGCTCGGGCAGGCCACCGATAATCGCAATTGCCAGCGGCAAACCCAACGTGCCTGCGCGGATTACGGACTCGGGTGTGCCACCGACTGCAATCCAAACGGGAAGTGGGTCTTGAAACGGTCGTGGATACACCCCCTGCTCTTCCAGTGGTGGTCGGTGCTTGCCAGACCAACTAATATGCTCCGATTCGCGCAATTTCAGCAGCAGGTCTAATTTCTCGGAAAAGAGGGTATTGTAATCCTGCAAATCGTAGCCAAACAGGGGGAATGATTCGATAAAGGAGCCACGTCCGGCCATGATTTCGGAACGGCCGTTTGAAATCAAATCAAGCGTTGCAAAATTCTGAAAAACGCGCACCGGATCATCCGAACCCAGCACTGTAACCGCACTGCTCAGGCGAATCGACTTGGTCCGCGCTGCTGCTGCCGCCAAAATCACAGCCGGAGCCGAAGAAACGAAGTCGGGTCGATGGTGTTCACCCAGGCCAAAAACATCTAAACCAACCTGATCAGCCAGTTCAATGGTTTCTAAGAGGTTTTCAATTCGTTCGGCGGAGCTGATCATTTCACCAGTACGCGGATCGGGCGTTAATTCAGCAAAGGAGTAGAGGCCGATTTCGAAATTACGAGTCGTAGCAGGTGTCGTCATTTTATTGTCCTATATGTGTTTTATCGTTTGTTCGCAAACTTTATCGTAACTGTAGATGGGGGTAAGTTCAACTATTTGAAGACAATACTCATTTGTGAGAGAGCTTTTGAAAACAGAGGGAGTGTATAATCTTTTTGTTTGCGACCCTGTTGTTGAAGCAACTGCCAGCGCTCGTTTGGTATCTCGTCATATTCCTCTATACTTGTCCGGGTTTAAGGATGAGTTATTCATGTTTTTAGTTACTTTCATTGTTTTTCTAGCAATATTCACACAAGCCGTATCAGGGTTTGGGCTGGCGTTGGTTTCGATGCCGCTGCTGCTGCTGTTTATGGATATCAAAGTCGCGACGCCGTTGATTGCATTAGTGGGTGGTATTTCTGAAATATTTTTGCTGCTACATTATCGTCATGCACTTAACTTTAAGGCTGTACTGGGGCTGGCATTAGCATCGCTGGTGGGCATCCCGGTTGGGGTGGCCGCATTGGATAGGGTTGATGCAGAGGTGATCACAACTGGTCTCGGCATCCTTGTCATTTTGTACAGCTTGTACGCGCTGTTTCGTTTTAAGCTTCCTACCTTAACCAATCTCACGTGGACAATTGGATTTGGCTTTTTTGGCGGGATTCTCAGTGGCGCGTTAAATGCAAGTGGGCCACCAATAGTTATTTTTGGCACTTGTCGAAACTGGCAGCCGGCCGAATTTAAGGGCAATTTGCAGGCATTTTTTCTATTCAATAGTTTTATGACCTTTTTTGCCCATTTAGCCAATGGAAACTTTACGCCAATTGTCTTGCAAAATACGCTGTGGGGATTGCCGGGGGCCTTTTTGGGGATGTATTTAGGATTTAAGCTAGACGGCCGTTTAAACCCCGACCAATTCCGTAAAATCGTGTTGGTCCTGCTGCTTATCCTGGGCGGTCGCCTGCTTTTCTAAGCAAAAAAGGACGCAATTCTTTTCTTTTATTCAAAATTCAATCGTTCTATGGATCGCGGCGAATAATGTAGATGCGCCCCCATTGGTGTTTTGTGGAAATAGAATAACCAGTCAGCGTCGTTAATTTTGGTTGCTTGCGTACAGCATCTTTCAATAAATCGTATTCGCTGCTAAAGATGACAGCACGGCCGTTTTCCTTTAGCACCCGCGCCAACTCAGCGAAAAAGGGTGGGTATAGTCGCGCCAGTCGATTGTGATGCCCAAATGGCAACTGTGTGGCAACCTTATCAATCGAACCATCGGCAAATGGCAAGTTCTTGCCGTTTAGATGGTGGATTGTGAACGAAGACGGCCGTTCTTTCCGCATCCGCGACACATTCACATCTGAAAATTGGGCATGGGCAAGATTATTGTCACCACCCAACAACTGCTGGTATGGCCCCGCCATGCGCCGCTCCATCAGCAGCGTACCACTACCGCTCATTGGGTCTAAAAACACATCGTTCGAATCCGGCTCAGTTAAATGAATCATGGCGGCAGCAATAGACGGCCGTAATGCTGTTTTCAACTGCTTCACCTTTTTAAACCGCTGCGACATCGTATGATCCGTCAACCGCAAACCAATAATCAGCCGCGTACCCAGAATATTGACCCAAACTTCAATACGAGCATGTTCATCATTGACCAATTTCCAATGAGGGTAACGGGCCTTGATGCCTTTTTCAATTGAGCGTTCTAAATCTTTGGGTTGGAATTCATAACGGCCGTAAGTACGCCGCACAATCCGATACGTTGGGATACCACTTTGCTGATTGTCCCGCTGAAACTGCATCAATTGATCAACAGCATCTTTAAACTCAGCACGCCGTGCAATCAATTTCGTCAGTTGGTACAAATCCTTCCACCCACGACTAATCTTGTCCAGCGAAAGTGCCATCAAAAACAAATCTTCAGTCGTGCGCAAACCCAGCATCGGTTGAATAGGGCCATCATGCTCAAACATGACAATGCCATTTCTTTCCTTAGCAAACAGCTTATCAACAAATTGGGCATATGGTATCAGCTTGCGTATCTCCAGCCACGCAATATCCTCAACCCCAGGCATCGTATGTGCATAAAAAACCGCTTTCGCCATCCCGTTTTTCCTTCCCATTCCCTAGGTGCATTGCACTTTCTTAAGTGCGCTGTACCTAACTCATACCAAGTGCAATGCACCCAAGAAGGTGCAATGCACTTCCTCACTCATTCCCCAAACCGATCCTCACTCCGCGCCCTAAATACCAGTCGAATCGGTGTGCCTGGAAATGCAAACTGCTCACGTAGGCGGTTTTCCAGAAAGCGCTTATAGCTAAAATTGACCCACTCGGGCTTGTTCACAAAAAAGACAAACGTTGGCGGGGCTACACCGGGCTGAGTTATATAAAAGAACTTGACGCGCTTGCCACCTTTCGACGGTGGTGGATGGATTGCCGTTGCCTCACGCATAAATTTGTTTAACTGATTGGTAGGAATCCGCTGATAACGCGCCTCATTGACTTCCAAAACAGTCGGGAAAATTTTATTTATGCGCTGACCTGATTCCGCAGAAATAAACACCATCGGCACGTACGGCATAAAATTCAATTCCGTGCGAATTTTCTCTTCAAATTCATTGATAGTATGTGTATCTTTTTCTACAAGGTCCCATTTATTCACCAACACAATCACA
>QQUD01001042.1 GCA_008501785.1 Chloroflexota bacterium | reverse complement strand
TGGCCCCCACCGGCGTGCGAATGCTGTCAGTCGTCAGCCGGTGGACGCTGAGGGCATGGATAATGCGGCGAGCGACGGGCAGCAGATGTTTTTTGGTGTAGGCGTGGTCAATGCGTCCTTCCAGAAGATTGCTTTTGTCGATGACCTCGGCTACGCCATCCAGGCTGCGCATACTGGGATTACCGCGCAGAATGTCCCAGGAATGGTCGTAGGAAATGAGGCCAGGCTGGTCAGTTGGAACCTCTTTATCCAGCAAACCACGAATCGCCAAACTGAAGGTTTTGAGAACCTCCCGCTTTTCGGCTACGTACACCTGCTCGAATGTTTCAATATAGGCTGGATGGATGGGGAACAGCCGGGCAAATTCATCTAGCCGTTCGGCCAACCGGTTATAAAGCGGCGCAAACTGGCGCAAATGGTCGGTGATTTGGGCCAACTGCTGGTCATTTTTGCGCAGCAGGCGGTGAGCGACGACATAGGCGATGTCCTCACGGGCGATGCGCACCTGCTCAAAACGGTCGCGTACCCGGCGCAGCTGCTGGGCCACAAAGGCAAAACGGGGATTATCGAACAAGGTTTCCTGCAAACCACCCAAGAAACGGAATGGGGTCAAAGCAGCCACTTCGCCCAATTCGCGTAAAAAGCCCAGGTCAAGAATCAGGTCGCGTTCTTCGCGGGTACGCAGGTAGTCGAGTAGTTCATCCACCACTAGCAGGATGCCTTGGTCGGGATACACCTGTTGGAAAGCAGCGACAGCGGCAATGATGCTGTCTTTATTGTTGGTGATTTGGTCGCCGGTGGGAAAAGTGTAGTCCACATCCCATTCGGCCAGCATTTCTTCCAACTCTTCCAGCAGGATGTCGCGAAGGCTGCGGGTGACGCTGCCGATTTCGACACGAACGACGTGGAAACGGCCGTTAATTGTTTGCGCCGCCTCTTTCACTTGCTCATTGGTGAGGGATTCAGCCAGGTCGCCATGTTCCGCCAACGCTGAAATGACCGACATGAGATGGGACTTGCCGGTGCCATAGTTGCCAACGATGAGGACACCTTTGTTGTCTACGGGTCGGTCAATTTGCAATTGAGGAAAAACCAGATTGACGAAAAGGTCGGCCATGCGGTCAGAGATGACGTAGGTTTGCACCAGATGACGGGCTTCCTGCTTGTCATCCGCTTCACGCAGTTGAATGACGCTTTCGATGGGGTCAAATTGGATGAGGTCACGGTAGCGCATGGGTCAATCCTTTGAGTATTAAAGAGGGAACAAGCAATGTTCGCACAAATCTGGGGAATCCCAGGTGCGATAATGGGCATGTTCAGGCACAGCATAAGCCAGGACGCCATTTTGGTACGTGCCGGGCCAGGCAACGACGAGGGTAACTTGGCGGCTTACCTGGCGTAAGAGCATGAAGGGGTCAAGGGATAGGCTTGGTTCAAAAAGCAGGTCAATATCGGTGCATAGAAGTGGGCCGGGAGCGTGTTCTTTGGTCAGCTTGGGCAAAATTTTGCCGGTCTGCCGGGTGCGTTGTTTGGGCGCAATGGTTAGCAGTACCTCGCTGAGCGTTTGGCCTATGGAAAAGGTAGACCAGTTATAGGTTGTAGTGAGGTGGGAAACGGCCGTTTGTAGACGAATGATTTTGGGATGAATGAGGAGGAGGCAGGCGTGGTAAGGAGAAGAGGCAAGGAAATGGGAAACGGCCGTGTTTATTTCCGTTTCGTTAACTCCTGTCTTGTGCGAGTTGCTCATACTATTATTTGTCACCAAGAGAGATGTGCCCCTGTTGTTTCTAACGAAAGTATCCGGCGTATGGCTGCATTATACTCACTTGGTTAGATGCTGTAAATGAAACGGCCGTATTAACAACATGACCGACGATTACCGTGTTTTGATATGACATTGGTCTATCTCCTTGTTGATAGTGCGCGAATGCGCCTGACAGGATGGCAAGCAGGGGACATCCGGAACGAACAGTTTCCTGCCCCAATTGGGAAAACCACTCGGATAACGAAAGTAACCACCTTGAGTGCTAAGCCCTGATTTCCTTGAGGAATATTGGTTCGGATGGAGTATTTGCACCATACGGGGATGTTTTTATTGCACAGTACGCCCGAGTCTCCCTCACAGCGTTATCCATTAGCTGTTTGGCAGTTCTTTTTTCATTGCTTGATAAAGTAGTTTCAATTGCTTGCGACGTTTGAACAAAAGTACTAACTCTCTTGCTTTAGATGAGATGGTGTCATTTCCTTGAATATCATCGTAATTTATGTTCAGGGAGAAGCAAAAAGTCTTGAGTTCTTCAAGGTTATATCCTTCTACTAGCATATTATAAATGACATGCTCAAAAGGTCTTTCGTCTTCAGTAGAAACATCCTGGTCTGAACATGTTTGCGGTCCTAGTTCTTGAATAGCAGCATCTAAGATATTTTTGAATTTCAGATGACAATTGTCATTAGGATCAGTTAATTCACATAATACATAAAAAAACAAAACAAGGATGCTTTGTCCATTTTTATTATACTTATTATGTAAAAAATTAATGATTCCTTGAACACGGGTGACGCTGGTTGATGCTTCAGGCAGCATTTTCTGCCAAGGCTTCAGCCGCTCATCAACAAATATACTGCGTAACTCCTGATCGTTTGTGAATAGACTACATTCCAAAAGAGCTTCTCGCATTTGGCGATTTAACTTAGAAGAAATTCCTTTCATAAAAGCATTGCTTCCTTAATCCTATTTATCGGCATAAAGCTGGTTTTATCTTTTTCACGAAAATATTTTTGCTACGATTATGCGGAAATCCTTATTTGGGCTTTTCTAACAGCTGCAAAGGCGTTAACTAATCCGTGGCCTGTGGCTAAATCTTGACCCGCCTTTGCAGCCTTGGGGTTTCCATCTGGTAGAGTTGCGCTGCCTGTTTGGACATCAACGGCTGTTTCAATCAAGATATCTTTCACCCCACTCGGATCACCTTTAAGAGCCGGATTTGACTGCATCATAAGCGCTACCACACCGGCAATTTGCGGAGCAGCTGCAGATGTGCCAGAAAAAACCGCCCAGCCATCATCTGGATCTGTTTCATCGAAAATGCTATAGTCTTGATCCATCTTAGAACCAGCAGGTACCGGCAAGGTCAAGTAACGACCAGATGGCTTTAATCCAACAAGACCACATAAATCCGGCACTGACCTACCTGGATAAATCTTACTATCATAAGTAGTGGCATAATTACTCGCCGCTAGTGTTCCATTTTCATCCATATACACTCCCCCAGCAGCAATCACATCAGGATGATCGGCAGGAAAACCGCGCGAACCAGTATTACCGCCCGAAAAAATAACCACAATTCCCTTGCTAGCTGCAGCCGCTATTGCCACTTCCAAACTTTTACCCCCGAAGTTTAAAATATCATTGGGGTTTTCAAAGTTAAACCCCCAACTACAGGTAATAATATCTGGAGGGGAGTCAAGGTTTGTTGCAATCTTGAGAGCTTCGGTAGTCGCCAATATGGAGTCTTTTGTTTCGTTGTTTGATGAAATTGTGGGTGTAGCCTTAATTGGAATAAGTGTTACTCCTGGGGCAATAGCGTATAAATTGGCTGAATGAGCTGTTCCATGACCATGATCATCTTTATTTGGATCAGTAGCCAAGCTTGTTAATATCACATCTTTGCGAATATAACCTTTTTGCACAAAAAATGGATGCAAAAAATGACCGGTATCAATCATAGCAACACGAATATTTTTGCCTGTAATATTATTGTCATGAACAGTTTCAGCACCCAATCTTGAAGCCAGATCAGTTGGCAATTTAAGATGAAAGTAATTTGGATTTGGTGGGGTTCCACTTGCTGCCTGGAACAATATACCGGGTGCAGACAGGGTAATGCCTTTTATGGGATGAGTGTTATCTGTACTAATTTTGGCGTAACCATAGGGTTCCTGATTATCGAACACCAAATGAGTCACAGTCACATCCTTCCCCAATGAAACATTAGATACTTCACGAGTGCGTATTTCTAGCCCAAATGTTTGCTTAAATCGTTGCGGTGAACCAGCAACAAACAGATATGGTAATTTGCTATTGTCTGAATCAGATACCTTAAATCCCTTTTCTCGTAGAAAGGTTCGGGCTTTTTCCACCTCATTCGAGTCAACGAGATACTCATTTACGGATTGCTGCGTGACATAGGAATACTCCTTGTTGTTAATGTCATATATTGTGTCTTCATTTCCAAAAGGCACTACAGCTTCAGCATAGATTGTTTTTGGCAATTCGGTCTGACTAGAACTTATCATCACAAACTCCTTCAGTAGATTCTTTAAGACAAATCACGCTTACTAATAAAAAGTTGGGCCGGTATACTAAACTCAAGCCCCTCAACCAGATCCTGAAGCAAAGCGGGGATGATGGGAGGTGTCTGGGGTTGGATATATCCCTTTGTTGTATCAAATGTTATTTGAAATACATTTTCAAAAAGTGACTGAGGTCCATGCACCGACAAAGTGAACCCGGGGGTCAAAACATGAAAACCGAGTGACTCAATGGCTTGGATTGCCTCGCGGATGGTGCCTTCTGTCGGTCGAAATTGATCAATGTTATCGGCCGTTATCCTGACTCCTGGATCCATGATACTTTTTCCTGATTTTGTAACCAGAAACGCCTCCGCTATTAAGAACGGTACCTCTGACATATCCATTTTATTTAACTCACACGCAAAATCGTGTCTACCAGGTCTGTTATCAGGGCGACAGCCCGACCGCTTGTGATACTAACAACAGTCAACGAAAGAGCGGTTATTAGGGCAAGAAGAAACGTAAAAAGATATTGGGGTTTGTACAGAGTAAAAAATCTTCGCCAATTCATGTTGGATTGTTGCATACTCCGATAGTCGAAAGCAATACCAACACCTATTATTCCTAAGATTGTGACTGCTACATCTATGGTTAAAAAGATAAAGAAATCGCCTCGTGACAAGACGCGGAAAAGCAAGTCATAGACAAAAGCAGAGGTGGCAATCGTTCCAGCCAACCAAAACGCCTTGGTCGCACCGTTGAGTCCTGGCAGGCGAGGAAAAAAGTACCCTAAAAAGAAGCCTGCCAGCATCCAGCGGAGGAACAAGGGCAAGATGAGCAGGGCTAAAATCAATAGAAGAAATGGTGTTGTAAGTTTATCGCCGATGTGAAATAAGAGTAAGAATCCATATAAGAGTCCCAAAGCTGCACCAAAATTGCGCCCAAAACGATAACCGAGAAGACCATTATTCCAGTTTTCTTTGTAAGGACCGAAGCTCATAATCTTTATGCTTGATTGGGTAATGGGCGTGTCTTTTTGCTGAACAGTGGGATCTGACTTGTTGGCTATTTCGGCCAGTAGTTGTTGACCTTTGATCTCATTCGCCAAGTCGGCGAGCCGCTGATGACAAGCGTCTGCGGGGTGGGAATGGTCGCTAAGCACTTGTAGTAGGAGCACTAAACCATTGTCTTTTTGATCGTTATATTTATCATGAAGAAAGGCAATCGTAGAATCTACAAGTCTCATTGGTGAACTAGATTGAGGCAATCGATGATACCAAGCTTGTAGTCGTGTATCAATAAAAATGGCTTGAAGTTGCTGGTTGTTATTAAATGGGCCGCATTCCAGAAGAGCCATTCTTAATCGTTTGGAAAGATCGGGTGAAAGACTGTTCATATTCCCCCCCCAATTGGACGTGTTCGAGACTTTGGTTTTTAACTTTTGCCGTTCGTTAAAAACGGCCGTTTTCATATCAGGTGTTGGTGTTGGGCGAAGAAGGTATCGGAAAAGTAGCCAGGCAATTATAAAAGGAACCGGCGAAATTAAAAGAACAACGACATCTACCCGACCTACTTCAGGCAGCGCACCGGTAAGACCCACCAACATGACAAACATATACTTTGGTATGCTGGAATTAGCATCATTCTCTTGTATCGAATAACCACTTTTATTTTTCAAGAAGATAAGGCTAACAATTAGGCCCATGTATGGCAGAAGACTAATGATCACCGCTAAAAACAGGCGACGACCTGTTTCCATTGGCCAGCCCGTGACAGGGTCAAAAAAACTGACCGTATCACGTAAAGGAACAGCCGATATTGTCAGGACCGCTATCAGAGCCACCCACCACACGCGATGTATAGACAACCCTTGAGCAATCCTTGTTACAGTCGAAATAAGAGACCAGATCACGAAAGCCAGAAATAGTCCTTGGAGGAATAAAATTTGCGGTTGGTGCCAAATGGCATACAGGTTCGTCAACAGAAACCAGGATAAGGCTATCTGAACAGATATCAATAGCAATGCACCCAAATAAGATGCCAATTGTCGGTTCGCCAATTTGGCAAGAATAGGCGCTAATTGTTTAGAGAAAGTCATGGGTGTTGACAGTAGGAAGACAACCAGCCCACTGCCCCAAACTGCAACCCATAATGCAATAAAAGAATATTCTACATCAGGAGCAAAGACTATAAATGACACAACCATCGCTCCAAATGGCCCAACCCATAATAAGGTACTCAGAAGTATGGGCGTGATCAAATTAGGCCATATGTACACCAATTCTCGTTTACGTCGCCGCAGGAGCCAAACTAATGGTAATAGAGGTATCGAAATTGTTGTGAGCACAGAGAAAAAGAAGAAGTAAGCGGGTATGTTTTGAAGTGCCAACCTCACTTGTTTAAGAAAGGCCTGGAACGGGTTTTTTGTAACATTGTCTTGCCCGGATTGATCAGGGGTATAGATTATCATTAATGGCTCTGACGGATTCTCCCAAACGCTCTTCCAGTCATCCATGGAGACAGGCGTCAGATTTGATTTATAATTTCCTTGATCATGAGCAAAAGTAATGGTTAAGCTTCCACTGAGAATAGGCGTTACCTTAAGAAGTGTCGTTATCAGTTGTGGGGAAAAACGTTGGCGACTTGTTGCTGCTTCAATAGTTATTCGGTGGACACCATCCTGAATAGAGGATTTTGGTTTCGAGATAGTAGGCAATTGAAAGCCGCTAAATGAGGGATCGTCAACTGTCAATTTATTTTTACACGGATCAGACTGTCCCGAGGTTTCATCAAAATAAAAGAAACGTTTAATAAATTGCCCCGATTCTATGCTGCCATTCCTCAGGTGATCGAATTCCTCGGGCACATCACTACCAGTTGCTTCGACAGAATAGACAGCCGTAGCAACACGTTCCGTTACAGTGACTTGCAGTGTTCGTTTTACTGCTGATGGGGCAATTTTTTGTGGCAGGTATAAAATTCCTAATGAATCTCCGTGGCCTGCCTCATTTTGAGCCACCAACACTTGTCTCCCAGGCTGCAAAGGAACTTGCATGGATATTTGACACCCATCAGATACTAAATCAGTTCGATTGCCCTCGTTTATAATTTGGAAATGGGGTGGCGGATTCAGCGTGTGAGAAATGTGGACGGTATCCGTATATACCAGGGCATAACAACGGCGTTCTTCGAGGGAGTAGAAGATGTCAGCCGGACTTTCCAAGACTATGCTGTTTTCAGTCGTCTGTACTACAGATTTACCAATAATATTCCAAAAAATAACAGGAATAAGCCATGTTGTCATTATCAAGACTGTTATTAGTTGCCATCTAACTGGTTTAACTTCATTTAGCATAATCTTGTTAAGGGAAATGACATACTAGTACCGTAACTTTCTAAAAATGTAGGGCGATTTGATAAATCGCCACTCTGGGCGAATTGCCAATTCACCCTACAAAATCATAAAGTTGAGGTACTAGGGTGGGCATTTAAGACCATTACAACCAATCATGCTGCATATTGCCCGACACACGTCTCCCGCACGACTTTGCGTAGGTGCAACTTGGAGAGAATTGAAGACTACTACAGAAGGGGAAGGTAAACCATTGTTTAGCTTGTTTGCTACGGATTTGGCAGCCGTTGTCACATTCGTATCGCGGGCAACAATCAAGATATGTTTGATCCCCTGGCTTTTAAGCTGCAAGCAAATAGCTTCAACAACACCCTCGTAAAGATTCT
>QQUD01000883.1 GCA_008501785.1 Chloroflexota bacterium | reverse complement strand
CGAAGCAGAATTGTTTTTGCCAGGGGAAAGTGAATAGTGAATAGTGATGAGTGATGAGTGAGGAAAGATTTCTCTGTACTACTCACTATCCACTATTCACTTTCCACTCTCTCTTGATCGTTTCCAGATCGCTATTCTATTAAAATGCCGACAGTATTGTTAAAAACGCTGGAGGATTTTCAATTATGAAACCGAATCAACTAAGGAATGTAATTAGTCGTACTGCTGGTCCACTGGGAGCCATTGGGGCAATCGGTGGGTTTGTTTCTGACGTATTGGCGCCATTAGGCAGCTTTGCCACCTGGGTTGCCATTCTGTCATTGCTCATATTTTTAGGATCATTAGCTGCATTTTGGGGCATGCGCAATCGTCCTGGCATCGAACCGGGCGAAACCGTAATGCCTGCTTTGATAGTACTCGCCGCCGGCTCAACCATCATTTTTGGCATTTGGTCACTCGTGATTGCAAATGGTCCAGAAAAAGGCTATTTGGCCGAAAACATCGATCCGATTGCCCAAATTCAGGCCAGCTTGCTAAATTTAGAAGAAGATGTGGCTGAAATTAAGGAAACAACTGCAGAAACGGCCGAAAACGTGGAAACCATCGCCACCGTCCAAAGTGACATTCAAGAAACAACTGAAGATACAGCTAGTAACGTCGAAGCCATTGCCACTGCCCAGTCCCAAGGATTTGCAGACATTCAAGCCGCGTTTGCCTCCTTGCAAGCCAGTCAAACACTCGTTGAAAACCCAGAAACGCCTCAAGAATGGTACAGCAATGCCCGCATCTACCAACTGCGCGGCGATACCGCAAACGCCATTACCGCTTACGAGGGTTATTTTGAGTTTGGACTGGAATATGTCGATCCCTATCTAGAATACACCAGCCTGCTAAAAGCAACAGAAGGTGTGGCCCGCACACGCCAAATGATGAGTGATCGGCTCAACGAAAATCCTGACAGCAAAACATTGGACATGATTTTAGGGACGCTGTTCGACTTGCCAGAAGAACGACTGGCGCGTTTAGAGTCACTAGCCCAACGTGCGCCCGATTTTGCTCCCGTTTTTTATGAGTTGGGGCAAGAATATACCAGCGCTCTCCGTGCTAATAACACGCAAAATTTGCGTGACCAACAAGCTGAAACGTTCGCAACTTTGTTTTCTTTGGAAGAACAGCAGCAATACAGCAGCTTTTTTATCGATAAATCACGCGCACAAGAAAACCTAGACGAGGTAACCGTGCTTGTAGAAAGATATGCCGGTGCTGGCTTTCTGGAACTAGATTTTGTCACTTTTTACTCCTATGAAGGGGTGACGGTGGTTGTCATTTTGCCTGAAGGAAATGTAGAAGATTTGCGATTCAGCCTGGATGATCCTGAGCCAAAACATTCTACCGGCAGCGTTGATATTGGCGGTCAATCAATTGCCAACACAACCATTGGCCCAATTCCATTGGAGAAAGGCGATCACGCATTGTATATTCAATACACAGATGCAACTGGCTCAGAAAGTGACATCTATACCTTTGAATACACGATTGACGACATTGTAATCAATTACCAACAGCTGCCATTTGACTTCTCAGCGAATGGCATCCCGGCGATTTTCACAATGGCGATTGTCGAATCGGACCCGAGCGGTTTGTACACTTACAATTACAGCATCGACTCAGAAGCGCTTGATCAAAGCATCCAAGGTGTCGGACAGGCAGGTGTGATCCAAGTTTCTCCAGTTGAGCCAGGTGAACATACGCTTTATGTGCAAGGCGTGGGTCCTGAAGGCGAGACAAATGTCGTTGAATTTAACTTCACAGTTGATGGGTAAAACAAAGGGCAGGTTAGATTTTAGCAACCGCCTTTTGTTTCTTGCACCATTTTGACTTTACAGGATTTCGTACCTTTTGGAGTGGAGGCTTTAGCCGGAACGGTCTTGTGAGAACCGGCTAAAGCCTCCACTCCTCTTAATATCCCCAACACTCCTTTTTTTGACTGTAGCAAATACCTTGATCGTGACGCTTTTTTGCTATCACAATTGTTAGACAATTACCTAATTCACGATATAATTTCAAGCATTCAATAAGCCAGCAGCAGCGCATTGCGCAGCCTCTTTGTGCCTTTGCACTTCTGCCAGGTAAAACATACATTGTTTGCAAGAAAGGAGCGTACAGTGACCGACAAAATGCGGTTTGACCGCTATTACCGTTACGATGAAATAACTGAGTTTTTGCAGGGTTGGGCAGCTAAATACCCGAACCTTTGCAAAGTAGAAAGCATGGGACCCAGCTACGAAGGGCGCGACATTTGGGTGGTGATTCTCACGAACTTCGACACGGGTCCTGACGCCGAAAAACCAGCGATGTGGGTAGATGGCAATATTCATGCCACCGAAACATCGGCATCCACCGCGTCATTGCATCTGATTAACAAACTGTTGACGGGTTATGGCAGTGATGACCGGATCACTTACGCTTTAGACAGCCGCGCATTTTACATTGTGCCGCGCCTGAATCCAGATGGTGCAGAGTGGGCGCTGGCGGACAAA
The DNA here is from genome assembly GCA_008501785.1 of Chloroflexota bacterium. The sequence goes on along the minus strand of QQUD01000883.1, from coordinate 5,517 downwards.
CCAAAGTTTATCCGCAGCAGCACGCGTCCTTATCCGCGCATGGATGAGTTAGATGGGCTGCACCAGGAGGATGTGGATGAAGACGGCCGTATTCTGCAAATGCGCGTCAAAGACCCCAACGGCCCCTGGAAAATCAACCCCGAAGACCCACGCATGATGATCCCGCGCCAACCCGACGAAGCACCGGGAGGAGATTTCTACCGCCTGCTGCCTGAAGGCCGCGTCAAAAATTATGATGGCGTTACCATTAATCTGGCCCCAAACCTGCAAGGGCTAGACTTAAATCGTCAGTTTCCAGTATTTTGGAGTCCCGATCAGCAGGGAGCCGGTCATTTTGCTGGCTCTGAGCCAGAACCAGCCGCAGCCATGAAATGGATTGTGGCGCATCCAAACATTACGGGATCAATTAGCTATCACACCTTCAGCGGCGTTTATTTGCGTCCACCGACAAAAGCAGGTGATGAATCACTGCCCACACAAGATTTGTACACGTTCAAACGAATCGGCGCAAAAGCGACGGAACTGACGGGATACAAAGCCGTTTCTGTTTTCCACGACTTTAAATATGACCCGAAAGAGTTTATTAAAGGCACGTTCGATGACTGGATGTATGAATATTTGGGCATTTATGGGTGGACCTGTGAAATTTGGTCAGTGCAAAAGCAGGCAGGCATCAAAGATTATAAATTTATGGATTGGTTCCGCGAGCATCCGTTGGAAGATGATATTGCAATCATGAAGTGGAATGATGAGGTGCTGGACGGTAAGGGTGTGATTGACTGGTATGAATTTGAGCATCCACAGCTAGGCACCGTTGAGCTTGGCGGCTGGGAGCTGTTCCACACGTGGCGCAATCCACCACCGTCGCTGCTGGAAAAAGAAGTGGCACCGCTGTCTGATTTTGCGCTGTATCAATGTCTGATTTCGCCAAAATTAGAATGGTATCAGGTGGACAAAAAGTCGAATGGGAATACGCATTACGTGCGAGCGACTGTCCACAACACGGGCTGGCTGCCGACAAATGTGAGCAAGCAGGCGGTTGCCATGAAGGTTGTGCGTGAGTTGGAAGTAGACATTGCGCTGCCAGAGGGCGCAAAGTTGGTAACAGGCAAGGAAAAGACAATGCTGGGCCAGTTGGAAGGGCGCGACGGCAAGTGGAGTATGCCGATTTTCAGCGGCGATGCCACAGCCGAACGTGCGAAAGTTGAGTGGGTGATTGAGGCTGAACCGGGGAGTGTGGTGGAGATAACGGCCATTCACCCCCGCGCTGGCACCATTCGCAAATCAGTCACTTTGTAAATGGATAGGATGCGAAATAACGCGGAAGAAAACAAATCATCAGCGTTATTTCGCGTATTTCCGCATCTTGTTTATTCTCTGGTTACCCGCTAAAAAATCCCTGCGGTTTCCCTATGATTGCAACGTTCATTGTTGTTTCCACGCAAAAACAACGTAAAATATGTGCAGGATTTTTGCTGAACGTTGTCACTATACAGCATACGGTAAGGAGGAAAACCTATGAGCAATGATGTTGCGGTTACGGCACCACGCCGTAATTTTTTTTCGCTTTTATGGGGCGTGATTTTCAGCCCGCGTAAGACTTTTGAAGCGGTTGGGGAGGAAAACGGCCGTTCTTGGATCATCATGGCCTTTTTAGGCATGATCCTGATCACACTGCCCATCATTGCATCCGGCCCCATTCAACGCCAGCAAATCCGTGATTCTCTCGCCGAACAAGATTTCAACTTCCCCGAAGGTGCAGATGCGCCCGAAAATTTCGATCCGGCTGCACTTGCGGCATCTCCTATCACAACTACGATTGTACCTGCCGTTTTTGTGGCAATCGGACTGATTCTTGGGTGGGGCCTTTGGACTGGAGCCTTTCACCTGATCAGCTCAATGTCAGGCGGTCGCAACAACTTTTTGCAAATGTTGAAAGTTGTGATTTGGGGATGGATTCCCTATGGCATTCGCAATTTGGTCCAGACCATCTACATTTTTACGACAAATACATTAATTGAGAACCAAGGCTTATCAGGATTTGTCGAATCAGGTCCACCACCAGAAAATCCATTTGCCGCCACACCACCAAGCGCTGGCATTATCGCCTTGCAAACTTTTTTGAGCCAAATTGACATCTACCTCTTTTGGAATTTTGCGTTGATTGCAATTGGCATCATGGTGATTGCTAAATTACCACGCCAAAAGGCAATTGGTATCGTCCTAATTGTATGGGCTTTGTTTACACTCATTCGCGTAGGTGGTGCTGTTGCCCTAGGTGGTATTGGCGGGGCTTTAGCAGGGTAAGGAACAAAATTTCTTCTGGTTTTCATTTTTTGTTTTTTGTTAATTGTTTTTTGTTATCATGACACATTTCATCCACACCCAATCCCTAAACCGTCATTATCAACTTGGCACCGAGACTGTTCGTGCTTTGGATGGTGTTGATTTAACGATTGAGAATGGCGAATTTATGGGGATTGTTGGGCCTTCTGGGTCTGGTAAATCGACGCTACTTTATTTGCTGGGCGGGCTAGATCAGCCTACATCGGGCCACATTTGGGTTGAAGATGAAGATATTGTGCAGCTTGATGAAGATGGGCTGGCACGATTTCGACAGAGGATGATTGGATTTGTGTTTCAGAGTTTTAATTTAATTCCGACAATGACGGCCGTTCAAAACGTTGAGTTTCCCATGATATTTGCACGTGTGCCACCCAAAGAGCGCACTGAACGCGCCAAACACATGCTAGAAATGGTAGGGTTGGGTGACCGGTTCAATCACAAACCGACTGAACTCTCGGGTGGGCAGCAGCAGCGCGTTTCGATTGCCAGATCGCTGGTGAATAATCCAGCCATCATTTTGGCAGACGAGCCAACAGGTAATTTAGACAGCAAATCAGGTCAGGACATTATCAATATTTTGCAGCAGCTAAACCAGGATGAGAACCGCACTATCATCATGGTGACGCATGATCAATCGTTGTTAAGCATGACAACCCGGCACATTAAATTATTGGATGGACGCATTTTGGATGATGTCAACAGCAGATGAAAGTAATGAACAGTTTTAAGAGAAGAATTATGATTAGAGAACGACAAGCACCATTTGTTTCAAATCGAAATATGCACATATTGCTATTTTTGTTGATGGTTGGGATGTTGTTTGGGTTTTTGATGGCGCTGCCGGTGTTTGCGGAGGAGAGAACGGCCGTTTCCCTTCAACCACATCCTGCACAATCCCCAGCCATCGCCGCCGCAGCCCAAATCACACCTACTGCAACCATCACCCCAACTGCAACGCCAATTCCGACAGCAACAAAATTGCCACGTATTAAAATTTCGGCCATCGAACCAGGGCGCATGTCTAACGAAACCGGCGGTGTCCTCACCGTTTATGGCGAAAATATCACCAGTGGCACCGTGATTCGTATCGTGGGGTATGGCGTGATTCAAAGCACGTTTGTAAATAATGAAGTTGTCACCGGGATTGTGCCACCAGGGCTAGATACCGGTTTCTACAATATTCAGATTGGGCTTGGCGATCAGGATGGCTCGAATGATGTGGCGAAAGGTGTGTTTGAGATTTTTGGGCCAACCCCAACCCCAGCCCCCAGCCAGACGCCGGTGCCAACGGAAACGGCCGTTTACGTCTTCGGCCAACCCCAACTCGCCATCCAATCGGCTTCCACCAATCCACAGGTCCCGCTGCCCGGTGAACCGTTCGAGTTGACCATGGCGTTGAGCAACCTGGGCAACTGGACAGCAATCGACATTGAGCTTGAGTTGCAATCAACAGACATTGCCGTACCCGCTTCCGGCAGCAATGTGCGCATTATTCCCCGCATCGGCGTCGAAGAAACCATCACCGTGACCCTACCATTGAATTTGAGCCAAAACACGCCAGATGGACCGCAGAACTTGAATTTTAATATCGACTACTTTGATATTAGCGGCGGGTCTTACAACACACAACAAAGCGTCGGTCTCGCTATCAGCGATGTCACCGCCACACCGACACCTGGACCCGAACAGCCGCGCCTGGTGTTGACAACCTACAATGTTGAACCAACTGGACCATTGCAACCCGGTGCCATTTTTGACCTGGCACTCAACTTCACCAACGTGGGCAACGCCAATACCCAAAATGTAATCATTACACTGGGTGGACCAGATGGCAGTCAACTACAACCATTTGCGCTGCTCAATGCTGGTAACATTCGTTATGTCGAGTCAATTGACACAGGCAAAACGATTGAAGTGAAACAAACGCTGTTGGTGGCCGGAACGGCAACATCTGGCATTTTCAACCTGCCCATCGACGTCACCTACGATGGCAGCGATGGCACCCCGCAAAATGTCTCCCAAGTAATCAATCTGCTCGTGGAAAAACCACCCCAGCTGCAAGTCAACTTCTATCGACCTGTTGGGATGGGCATGAAGGGAGAGTCGCTTGATTTACCAGTTGAAGTTGTGAACATTGGTCGGTCATTGCTGAACGTGAGCACGCTAGCCATCACCAGCCCCGACATGGACCTGGAAAATAACACAATTTACGTGGGGCCACTCGACGGCGGCACGTCTGGTTCGTTAGATGCGCTGGCATTCCCCACCAACAGCGGCACACTGGAAGTACTCGTATCTGTCAACTACCTGGATGATTTCAACCAACCACAAATCTACGAAGAAACGCTCACCATCGAAGTCGAAGAACCCTTCGTCCCTGAAGAATTCGAAGCAGGTGCAGAAGGCGATCCATCCCAACCACAAACTGACGACGGTGAAGAAACAACCATGGACAAAGTGTGGCGATTTGTAAAGGGTATGCTTGGTCTTGGTAGCTAAAAAGGTGTAAGTTGCAGGATTAAGCGAATTTCAAAATGAAGCAAAGTATCTACGATTTCCTTCTAAGAGGGCGTTCATAACCTTATGCGCTTTATTGAACTAATTCGACTCGTAAAAAACAACCTCTTGCGAATGAAGTTTCGCGTGATGATGACATCTGCCGGTGTGTTTATTGGCACGGCGGCTGTCATTTTGCTGATGTCTTTGGGGGCTGGCCTGCAAAAATCGGCGCTATCTGGCTTTAATGAGGCAGGCGATTTGACCGAAATGACGGTGAATGCGCCGGGAGACATCTTTTTTGCGGGTGGTGGCAATGTGCAGCGTGATTTGGTTTTGAATGATCGAGCGCTGGATGACTTTCGGGAATTGCCAGGAGTAACGGCCGTTACCCCCCTCGCCCGTCTCCAAGCCAACGCAGAACTACGCCTCAACCGCTTTACCGGCTTCACCAATATCCAGGGGGTCGATCCAACCGCGCTGCGCCAGTTCGACCTGAATATGGAAAGCGGGGTCGACAATATCAGCTCCTGGCAAATTTTAGTCGGCGCACAGGCTGGCGAAAACTTCTTTAATCCGCGCACAGGCGAACAGGCTGGAGAGTCAATCAACCTGCAGGGGAAAACCTTGCAGCTTGTTTTGACACGATTCGCCAGCGATGGCACAACCACCGAG
>QQUD01000349.1 GCA_008501785.1 Chloroflexota bacterium | reverse complement strand
AGAACAGGAATTGGATGTTTGTTTTCGCCAACAACAATCCCTTCAAACTTGTTTGTTTGTGGGTGTTGAGCAGATTGCAATTCTGATAGTAATGATTGAATATAAACGGCCGTTTCCGCGTCAAAACGCACACTTACATTGGTCCCTAAAAGTTGATCATAAGGCGTGTCGGTAATGTGACCAGCTGCCTCATTTGCTAATGCAATCACGCCATTCGTCGTTACCAGCAAACACCCTTCATTCATGGTTTCTAAAAGAGTTTGATATACATTTTCTGCAGACTCTTCAAATCGTGTTTTAGATTGAATTTGTTCGCTTAAATTTGCAAATTCAGGTATTTGCTGCGTTTGTCCAGTGACTGTTTGTATGACTGGCAGCAAATGTTCGAAGATTTCTTCCTTTAATAAATAATTGGCTGCTCCTTGTTTTATGGCAGAAACGGCTAACGCAGGGTCTTCATTACCAGTGAGAACAACAACGGGAAGGTGAGGGCAATGCCGTTTTATCTCTTCTAAAAACACCAAAGCATTTGTGTCGGGGAGTCCATGATCAAGCAGTATCAAATCAAGGTTGGGATCAACAAAATGTTTTCTTGCCGAGTTCGCATTTGTACACCATACAATCTCAAACTCATCGGGTAAAAATTCATCTAAAAGAACATAATCATCTTCATTATCTTCAATTAGCAAGACAACAATGGGAGATTTTGTGTTTAGGGGGTGGGAAGATTGTTTATGTCTCATTCGTGTTTCTCTTTTGTTGCAAATACCCCTTTACAACATGGTTACGGTGTATGCGTGACTAACGCCCAATATAACGAAAATTTTTGGGCCACATCAACAAAATCACTAAACCCAACAGGTTTTGTGATATAGGAACAAGCACCATTTGAAAATGAACGAACAACATCTTCTTCACGGTCGCTTGTTGTTAACATAATAATTGGAATATGGCGCAAACTAGAATCCGCTTTTATTTCTTGAAGCAATTCCATACCGTTCTTTTTAGGCAAATTGATGTCTAATAGAATTAAGGCAGGGTAGGCTTCATCTTTGTATTTACCTTTTTGTAGCAAATAAGACATAGCTTCATCGCCATCTTTAACAACGTGGATATCATTTGAAATTCTGGCATTTGCAAATGCTTCCATTGTCATGATGACATCATCTTCGTTATCCTCAACTAATAAAATCTCTAGAAAATCTTTTTTCATAACAATGCTAACCTGTTATGGTAGCGCCTGTGCCGTCAAGACTAAATAACAGGAATAATCTATTCATGCACCTTGTCATTAAATGTAATATAGAAAATTGAGCCACCACCTTCTCTAGCGCCAATCCAGCAATCGCCATTGTGAGCTCTGGCGATTTGACGTGCAATGGTTAAGCCAGCCCCCGTGCCAATAATATCTCTGCTGACACCTCTTTGAAATAACTTGAACATTTTTTCAACAGCTTCGTTTGGAATGCCTGGCCCACGATCTTTGATGGCTAAACCTGTTCCTTTTGAGCTTGAATATGGGTGGATTTCTATCTGCGGATGGCTACCCGTTTGCAGATATTTTAGCCCATTTTCGATTAAATTGTAGACAGCTTTGTTTGCCCAAGTTGAATTTACATAAACTTTGGGAAGGTTTTTTTCAATTTGAATAATTGCGTTTGTTTCGACAATTTTATTTTGTAATTGTTTTAAGGTTGTGGAAACGGCCGTTTCCAAGTCAATCGGTTTTTGAGGCAACTTCACCCCTTGCGTCAGTTCCGCTAAAAGCGCAATCGAATCTAACAGGTTCCGCTGCCGTTTTGCTGCCTGGTAAATTCGCATCAGGTAATCTTGTGCTTGTGCATCGAGATCGTCACGATTGCGATCACAAACCCGATCAGAGAAAAACTCAATAGACCGTAAAGGCTCTTTCAAATCATGCGTAATGGCATACAAAAGGCCTTCTAAATGTTCATTTGCTGTCATTAATTCAGCTGTACGCAAAGTAACTTGCTGTTCTAAACTGTCATGGGCAAGTGATACAGCTTGGTTTGCTCCCAGAAGAGCGATTTCTGTACGTTTCCGTTCTGCAACCTCTTTTTGTAGGGTATCATTGCTGACCTGTAGAGCCTGTCGATGATGTTTCACTTGTTGTAGGCTAATGCGCGTTTGGCGAACGGCCGTATAAATTAAAACAAAAGTAACAGCCAAATTTATTAAAACAGGCACCAAATTATACATACCAACAGCAGGTGCAGTTGAATCGGAAATTAAACCATTTATCTCCAAGAAATAGAGTGCAATTACATATAAAATTGAAAGCCCACCAAATAAAAGAGCACCTCGTTCTCCCAACAATAGCCCACTAACCGCAATCACAAAAAACAGCCATGTCAGATTTTCATCACGAATCCCGCCAAATAAAAACAGCGAAATAGTTAATGCCACAAAAACAAGTACAACGACTAGCCAACCAGTAATTAAAACATGCCCTTTGTTTAAGAGAAAATGTTTAAAAAATAAGATTGAAGCGGTGATAATTCCCCCAACTGAAACTGGATAAACAATAGTTGTGTCAATGCCAATTGGGAAAAAAAGATATAATAAAATCACAGTTAGACCCGCACCAAACATCCATAGTAACGAAATGTTTAGAAAGTTAGCTTTTCGTGCCAACTCTTCATCCTCAATTTGAGGCGGTTCAAGAAAATGCTGGAGTTTATCAAAATTCATGGTTGATATTGTGCGCAAACGTAACAAAAAAATCCGACCCTCCACCTGGCCTGGCCTGTGCCCAGGCATGACCGAGATGCCGTTCTGCAATTTGTTTGACAATGGCTAAACCTGCACCCGTCCCTTCAATCTCTTTTCCAACACCCCTTTCGAATAATTGAAATATTCGCTCACAATTTTCCTCAGAAATCCCGATTCCACGATCACGAACAACAATCCCAGATTCTCCTTGATTGTGATAAGCATTAATTTCAATAATCGGGTGTTGATTGTTCCTATTAAATTTAAGCGCATTGCTGATTAAATTATATATGGCTTGTGTTGCCCACTGCGGGTTTGCATAGACTTGGGGAATGGTTGGGTCAATGGTAATTTTAGCTTTTGTTTCGCTAATTCGCTCTTCCAATCGTTCAATTGCCTCTTCAATCACCTCAATACCTTCAATCCATTCAAGCGTTAATTCTACCCGTCGAATGCGTGATAATGTAAGAATATCAGCGATGATCGATTGTAATCTGGCTCCACCACGATTGATACGTCGCAGCCAATCTTGTCCCTTATCATCTAAGTTGTGGGCATAGCGTTGGCTCACCATTTCCGAAAAGAACCGGATGGACCGCAGCGGCTCTTTTAAGTCGTGTGAGATCACATAAAGCAATGTTTCTAAATCTTTGTTTGATTTTGCCAATTCGGCCGTTCGTTCTTCAACTCTTTGTTCAAGTTGATGGTGCGCTTGTTCAAGTGCCTTTTCGGCTAACAATCTTTCTTGAATTTCTTGTTGAAGCTCCCGATTCGACTGTTTCAGCTTTTCTTGCTGCTCAATCAGTGATGCCATTCTATCTTCATCTATTTTGCTAATGTGGCGCGTGAGCAGCAAAATTAAGCCTGCTGCAGTCAATACAAAAAAGAATACTTGCGAGATGGCATTGAGAGTTATATTAGAATTGATAAATGGCAAAAATAGAAGGTTAGTAATAATAAAGGTAATCAACACTAACACGATTCGAAGGTCAAAAAAGATACTAGCTAATATGATAGGCAAAACCAACCAGGCCAATCCCGCCATCAAATGAAATTGTGTAAACTCTTCTTGCAAATTGACTGAATAGCTAATGCTTCCCGACAATAAACTAATTAAGATGATTAAGCCTGCCCGATAATAACGCGTACGGCTAAATAAATATCCAAACACCTCTAAGGCAAGTATGATAATCACGAAATTCTTTAGTGTGGGCAATACTTTTTGAATTGAGGGAATCGCAATAACCGTGGTCACTATCGTAAAAACAAGCATGATTGCCAATAACTGTGCTTCCCGTTTTGCCCTTGGATTGGTAATGGATGGGTGAGGTGCGGTTAATTTGAAATATGCTTTTCCCCAGACAGATTGTTTTGGGTCAGGGGGTGTGGAAAGTTTGTTTTGGGGTAAATGTGGATGCTTCATGGATAGCTACTAAAAAGGTGAATAACTCTGTAACAATAATATGCTTAAGTGTTGCTAAAACACGAATAAATTGCAAGCACAATACCTGTCCTAAACGACTTGAACGATAAAACTTAGGTCATGTTTACTCGTTTGCGTAGCGTCGTTTCCATTCATAGAGCTTATTGATTGCCTCCATTGGTGTCATTGAGGTCACATCAAGTTGTGCCAGTTCATCTAAAACGGGGCTTGATTCAGGGAAAAGGGCGATTTGTTGACCTGTATTGAGTCTGCTTGTTTCAACGGCCGTTGTTGGTGCATGGCGTTCTAACTCTTTCAAAATTTCATTTGCCCGATTAATCACATCACGCGGCAGCCCTGCCAACTGTCCTACATGAATGCCATAACTGCGGTCTGCACCGCCCGGCACGATTTGATGCAAGAACACAACTTTGTCTCCTTCTTCGGCAACATCTACATTATAATTTTCTACCATTGGCAAAATGTCAGACAGACCTGTTAACTCATGATAATGGGTAGCAAACAACGTGCGTGGTTTCAGGCGAGGGTGATTGTGTAAATATTCAACGATAGACCAGGCAATGGCGAGTCCATCATAGGTGCTGGTTCCTCGGCCAATTTCATCCAAAATCAATAGCGAGCGATGTGTAGCATGGTTCAGGATTTCGGCCGTTTCTACCATTTCCACCATAAATGTCGAACGACCTGCATGAAGCTCATCATGCGCCCCAATCCGCGTGAAAATTCGATCTACTACTCCGATTTCTGCTTCATCAGCAGGTACATAGCTTCCAATTTGTGCCATGAGTGTGATTAAGGCGACTTGACGAAGGTACGTACTTTTACCGCTCATATTTGGGCCGGTAATGATCTGAATTCGTTCTGACTCTTTAAATTGGCTGTTGTTGGGCACAAATCGTTCTAAGCTGAGGCTGTGTTCGACAACGGGATGACGGCCGTTTTCAATCCTCAACCCATCCTCATTCGACAAAATCGGCCGTGCATACCCATAATTTGCCGCCGCTTCAGCCAGTGCCGCCGCTACATCAACCTGCGCCACAATTTGCGCTGTTTTCAGCAAGCGTTGTGAATACGTCGCGACTTGCTGCATCACTTCCGCAAAAACACGCCGTTCAATTTGTAAAATGCGCTCTTCTGCATTCAAAATCAGCGTCTCATACTCTTTCAAATCGGGCGTGATATAACGCTCCGCATTGGTCAACGTCTGTTTGCGAATATAATCATCTGGCACAAGATGGCTGTTGGCGCGAGTCACCTCAAGATAATAGCCAAACACCTTGTTAAACCCCACCTTCAACGACGAAATGCCAGTGCGCTCTCGCTCATGCGGCTCCAAATTCGCCACCCACTCCCGCGCATGAGCCGACGAGTTCATCACCCCATCTAGCTCCACCGAAAATCCCGGTTTAATCACCCCCATCTTATTCAAATTCGTCGGTGCCTCCTCCGCAACCGCCCGACCAATCAAATCACAAACCTCAGGACAAATGTCCAGCCCCCGCATCAAAGCCGCTAAACTCTCCCCTGTTTCCCGTTTTCCGTTTTCCGTTGATTGTTGATTGTTTTCCAGCAGCTCAGTCAATTTGGGAACCGCCACCAACGCCAACCCAATATGCTCCAAATCACGTGGCGTCGCTTTCCCGCTCAACGCCCGATTCGTCAGCCGCTCCAGGTCCGGCAGCCCCTTCAACGTCCCCCGCACATCAGCTCGCAGCAGCGCGTCGGCGTGGAAGGTTTCCACTCGGTCCAGCCGATCGTTCAGGGCATCGACGTTCAGTAACGGCCGTGACACAGTCTCCCGCAGCAGCCGCGTCCCCATTGGCGTTACGCACTTATTCAGCACTTGCAGCAGCGATCCGGTTCGTTCGCCACTGATCGATTCAGTTAACTCAAGATTGCGACGTGTGGCCGTGTCCAGCGCCATGTACCCTTCAACTGAGTACGTTGCCAGCCGCTGAATTTGCCCCACAGTTCCTTTTTGTGTCTCTTGCAAGTAGGCCAAAATCGCGCCAGCCGCCTGTACAGCCAGCGATTTTTGCTCACAGCCAAACGCTGACAAGGTCGTCACGCCAAAATGCCGGTGCAAGGTTTGTCGCGCTGTGCCTTCTTCAAAGCGCCAGTTTGGTAATGGTGTAATCGTTTTTGCCTGGTTTGCTAATGTTTGCTCATGGTCTGGCACCAGCAGTTCAGCAGGATTGAGACGCGCCAATTCTTCGATGAGCGCCCGACGGCCGTTTACCTGCGTCGTTGCAAATTCACCCGTGGTAATGTCTGCATAAGCGAGGCCGAAGCGGTTGTCTTGGGGGAAAACGGCCGTTAAATAATTGTTCCGCCCCGCATCCAACATCCCTGGCTCAATCACCGTCCCTGCCGTAAATACCCGCACCACCTCACGCGGCATCAAACCATTCACCTGCGTGCTGCTCACCTGTTCACAAAGCGCCACCTTGTACCCTTTTGCAATCAGACGCGCAATGTAAGCCTCTGCCGCATGATGTGGCACACCAGCCATCGGTGTGCGAATCCCTTTTCCTTGGGGACGACTGGTGAGCACCAGGTCCAGCTCTTTCGCGGCCAGATGTGCATCATCATCAAACGTTTCATAAAAATCACCCAATCTAAAAAAGACAATCGCATCTTCATGGTGGGCTTTAATATCGAGATATTGCTGACGGCTGGGTGTAACCTTTGATTTGGCTTTACTTCGGGCCATTGCGCTCCTTATTCTCCTGAAATCGTCGGACAAAACGCCGTTTTGTCCCTCTGCAGAATTTCACCAGGTCAAGACAGCGTCTTGACCTACAATGTGCGAACAGTAAGCATAGCTAGAATAAATAAAAAAGCCAAGAGAAAAGAGGGTTTTCCATTGTCGAAAACCCTCTTCATATGCTTGCTAACCAACTACCAACATCAAAACTTTTTTGTTGGTGTTATATGTTGGTGTCACACAAGCCACATTGGATCGTTTTGATCAACTCAAGCATTGTTTTAACGTTGAATGAAAAATCCATCCATCCGTTCACTGCCATAGCCGAAGGCTGAACCGTCCCAATAAGTAGAGAAAGTACAGCTTGTAGACGATCCCAATGAGCCGGGTGTACAAACGAAGATGTCAGCGCCATTGCCATCAGCACCACTTACCGAGAATACCCCTCGAGATGTCAGATAGATGTCACCATTGCTTTCATCCACCCAGCTTCCCCAGGTATCTTCATCGCTGCTGTTGTTCAATCCAACATCTGAGCCGTCAAAGTAAGCTGCCCAGGAACCACTTGTGTTAGCCCCTAAGCTGGATGGCGTGAATCGAATCAAATCTTCATCTGACCCACTCGCGCCAGAGACGGAATACCCACCTGCTGTGCTAATGAGAAGGTCGCCATTTGACATAACATAAACGCTATCGACATCTTCACCATTGTTCGTCAGACCGACATCAGAGCCGTCAAAGTACCATTCATAAGTACCCGCTGTGCTTGTACCGGTAGATGTAGGCACAAAGCGCACAATATCAGAATCATCAACGCTGCCGACATCAGGAAGTGTGGTTGCTCTCACAACACTTAGCAAAATGGAGCCATCGTCAAGTATGGTAAATGCATCAATATCACGCGAACTGCTGCCGCTTAACCCTACATCGGAACCATCCAGGTACATTGACCAGTTGCCGGTGCCGGTATCGTAGGCCAGGATGTCTTCATCTGCAAAACTAACACCGCCTACGCTGCCACCAGATGACGAACTGACATAAATCACATCATCACCACCTGGAACCGGTGTGTTTGTTGGCGTCGGTGGCACTGGTGTATTGGTTGGCGGCACTGGTGTGTTTGTTGGTGGGGCCGGTGTGTTTGTTGGTGGGGCCGGTGTGTTTGTTGGTGGGGCTG
>QQUD01000235.1 GCA_008501785.1 Chloroflexota bacterium | reverse complement strand
CCGAGGAATCTTGCTTTGAGGCAGAGGGTTCTTGACAGACACGAAGCAAGATTTCTCACTCCGAAGACTGCGTTCGAAATGACAACTTTCTTAGTAGAGCCTGTGCTGAGGCCCTGCGAAGTATCCCACGAGGAATCCCTATCACTTTTACTTTACAGACCTTAGGGATTTCTCGGAAGACCTACTAAGAACACAACTGTGTTCTACTCATATTCTGTGCAGGGTCTTCCCGGCATTGGTTACTCGAAATGACATGCAAAAGGAGAATCAAACATGCCAGGAAATTTTATCGACGTTATCTCAATCCCCGTGACCGATCAACAGCAGGCCAAAACATTTTACTTAGAGCATTGCGGTTTTGATTTGCAAGTTGAAGCCATGCGTAACGCCATGCTCGCCAAAGGCACCGACGTACAGCCCATCGACAACACCCCCTGAGGCAAATTCGCCGCCTTCAACGACCCTGATGGCAATGGCTGGACACTACATCAAGCATAATTGACGACTCGACTACAAGACTAACGACTATCAGACTATTTCAAAGGAAACTCAATGGACGAAAAAATCCTCACCCTTCACCCCGCAGGTAAAACTGGTGTCAACATCAGCAAAGCCAAATACGATCAAATGCGTACGACAATTATCAGCACCCTACAAACCCACGGGGAAATGACCTTCACACAACTCAATGACGCCGTTGGAAAACAGCTTGAAGGCAGCTTTGACGGCTCCATCGGCTGGTACTTCACCACCGTCAAACTTGACCTCGAAGCCCGTAATGAGCTAATGCGCGTTCCGAAAAGCAGCCCACAGCTCATTCGACTCATAAAAGAATAAAGGCTCTTTCAAATTTCGTGGCGTATGGAGTGGAGGCTTTAGCCGGAACAGTCTCGTAAGAACCGGCTAAAGCCTCCACTCCACTTGAGTTCCTGAAGACCTTAATTCTTAACTCTAGCCCGCGCATCTACCGCAAACACACCATCACCGTCTGGGAGAACGCGTAGGGGGTTGATTTCAATTTCAGCAAATTGGGGGAAATCGGCAGCGAGTTGGCCGAGACGGAAAAGGACGTCGATAACGGCCGTTTTATCCGCTTTCGGTAATTGACGATACCCATCCAACTTTCGCCCTGCCCACGTCTCCGCCAACATGCGCTCCGCCTCATCGCGCGTCATCGGAGCCAGCGCAAACGCCACATCTTGCAACCCTTCTACCTCCACACCGCCAGACCCAAACATCACCAGCGGCCCAAACTGAGCATCTTGCACCACGCCCACAATCACCTCTTGCCCAGTTGGAATCATTTTCTGCACGTCAATGCCCAACAGCGTCGCTTCTGGGTGCGCCGTTTTTGCTCGATCCATAATCATAGCAAAGCCTGTTGTCACTTCAGCTGCATCCTCCCGATTCAGCAGCACCCCACCAATATCTGACTTGTGCGGAATGTCGGGTGATGCAATCTTCATCGCCACCGGATACCCCATTTGTTCAGCCAGCGTCACCGCTTCTTCTGCCGATGTCGCCAAACCAACCGGCGGCACAGGAATGCCATACGCCTCTAAGATTTCGTTGAGCGGTTCTTGTGGCATGAAGCCGTCAGGTTGTGTTTGGATTATTTCTTGGACTTTTTGGGGAGAAACGGCCGTTACCACCTCCGGCACCGGCAGTTCAGTTTGCAAATATTCCGTCCGCTGTACCAACACTCGAATCGCCCCCGCCGCTCGTTCAGGGAAGCGGTATTCAGGCACTTTTGCAGCCCGGAAATGCGTCACAGCTTCTTGAATCAGCGACTCACCCATCAACACTGCCAACACAGGTTTATCAGTCGTATAAATCGTCGGAATCATCGCCCGCGCCACGCCGCCCGTCGAATACATGGGCGGTGGGGGAATAATCACCATCACGCTGTGAACATCGGGGTCCGCCAATAATATTTGCAAACACTCTGCATAATGCGTAGGCGAAGCAGACGCCAACATGTCCACCGGATTGCTAATACTGGCTGCTGGTGGCAGCACCTTGCGCAAAGCCGCCTTAGTCTGCTCAGAAAAGGTCGCCATCTGCAAGCCAAGCGATTCCAACGCATCCGCTGCCGTCACACCCGGACCACCCGCATTAGTCAACACCGCTACATTGCGCCCCTGCGGCAGCGGACACCACGCCAGCGACCGCGCCCAGTCAGACAGCGCCTCACTGGTATCTGCCCGAATCACACCCGCCCGCCAAAACGCCGCATCAAACGCTGACTCTTGCCCTGCCAATGCGCCCGTGTGCGATGCGACCGCTTTCTGTCCGCTGGCAAAACGGCCCACTTTCAGCGCCACCACCGGCTTTTCACGCACAACCTTGGCGGCTTCATCGACGAATTTACGGCCGTTACTCACCCCCTCCATGTACAGCGAAATCACCTTCGTATTCGGGTCCGCCGCCACCGATGCCAGCACATCCGTCTCCGTCACGTCCGCTTGATTACCCAAACTAAGCAATTGCGACAACCCAAAGCCCTGTCCACGCGCCCAATCAATCACCGCCGCACAAATCGCGCCAGAGTGCGACACAAACGCAATATCACCAGGCGTGGCTCCTGGCGGTGGTAAAAATGTGGTATCCATCGGCAAATGGGTATCCAAAAAACCAATACAGTTGGGACCAATCAGGCGCATCTCATAAGATTGCGCCACTTGCACGCACTCTTTTTCCAGCGCCGCGCCATATTGCCCAACTTCACGAAATCCACCCGAAGCAATAATGGCAACACGAATACCACACTGCCCACACTGCTCCAGTGTGGCTGGCATAAATTTAGCTGGAATCAACAACACAGCCAGATCAACTGGATCGGGGATTTCGGCGATGGTGGGGTATAACGGCCGTTCCAGCAGCACCCCACCTTTCGGATTCACAAAATGGAGTGCCCCCCGATAGCCACTCTGCACCAAATTCCGCGCCAATCCAAATCCAAGTTTTGTCGGACTAGACGATGCGCCAACAATAACAATACCTTTCGGTTGAAACAAAGGAATAAGCGAAGGCTCAATTTTTAATGTCATGGGAAAGTTGTGGTTCCTTGTGCCATCGAATGATGGCGATTTACAAAATAATTAGGTAAACGAATTGTGCGTAAATCGCCTTAATCAACCTTACGCCATTACCTATTTAAATAGTAAAGGTTCATAATTCGATGGCTAAGCTCCTAAACATGATTGATTATCTCAAACCCAAAATTCATTTTGGGAATACGGCAATCGTTATATCGAAAGATACACAAATCTGCAAAAAACGAAAGCCATCAAACACAGCAGCCGCGAAATCCTTTTCGCGTTTGTGTTATCCTATGAAACGCGATTAGGAAATCGCGGCTACTAATCGACGTCAATCAATCGTCATAAACGTATTGCAAGCACCCTAATCCAGTCCGGCAAAAACACTCGCAAATCATGTACAATAAAACTCAGGTAATCGTAGGTCAAAACGCTGTTTTGATCCTGGTTTTCGGAAGGAAAAACATGAAACGCACCCTGATCATTTTCGCCCTACTCACAACTTCTCTATGGCTGTCAGCCGCCTGTGGCAAAGAAGAAGCTCCACCAGAGCCAACCCCCTTTGCCATTACACCCGAAACAGCAACAACTGCACCCACAAAAACGCCTGTACTGAGCGCTGCCGAAGAGGCCGTATCCCCCACCCCCATGCCACCAACCCAACCACCGGCCCCCGTCACCGCTGCACTCGACACCTTCGCCGATCTACAACAATTTCCACCAAATGACCCAATCGTCATCCAATTTACCGCCCCCGTTGATCCCGACAGCGTCACCGCTCCCTTGACAATCACCCCCTTTACCCTGGGCAGTTTTCGCTGGGACAACGCATACACAACCATCATCTTTACTCCTCAGAACGGGTTTGACGAAGCCAGCAACTTTACGATTGCATTGGCAGATGGCTTAACGGCCGTTTCCAACCAACCCATCACCGGCACCCGCTCCTGGGAGCTGCGCACGGCTCCCACACCACGCATCGTCATCCGCCGTCCCAGCAAACAAATTCTGTCTGACCGCACCCCCGAAATCACACTCACCTTCAGCCAGCCTATGAACAAAGCATCATTAATCGATGCGCTGACCATCGAACCGGCCTTTGCGTTTGATTTGACTGGAGACGACACCACATTCACCCTAAAAGCAACTGAATCGTTGATGCCAGAAACAATTTACCGGTTTACATTGGATGAAACGGCCGTTTCCACCGCCCAAGTCCCGATCCCCAACGCACTCACCTGGACCTACCAAATCGACAGCATGATTGCCAGCATCACCGGCCCCACAGCCGACAATCGCACCCAAGATTTAGTCATTACCTTCAACTACCCCATGGACCCCGCCAGCGTAGCGGAAACCTTGACCATCGATCCGCCAACCCCCGGCAAACTCACCTGGAACAGCAAGCAAACCATCGCCACCTTCACACCCGATGCGCCACTAGGCAGCGGTACTGAATTCCAAATCAGCTTTGATGGCGTTCTGCTTGATGCCGATGGCGAACCATTAACGCTACCCGCACCGTTCAGCTTTTTCACACCACCACCTATCCTCGCCGTTTACCCACAATACGATTCCATCCCACCCAACACCAGAGTCGAAATCCTGTTTGACCGCCCCATGGACCAGGCCGCAACAAACGCTGCCTTTTCCATCACACCAGCCATCGACGGCGATTTTTCTTGGGATGACACAATGCTCATTTTCACGCCAGCCGAAGAGCGCTTCGCTTCCCGCACCAGCTACACGGTCGCCATCGCCCCATCTGCCCTTGATGCCGAAGGGGACACCATCCTCAATGAACCATACATTTTCACCTTTCACACAGAATGGCTGCGTGCTGACGCCACGTTTGGCGATGGCCCAAATGTGCAGGTGGTTGATGTTAACGGCCGTCGCACCCTCCAATTTACCGCCTGGGATACCGACAACACTGCCAAATTTTCTTTCCAACTTTTCCAATTAACCAATGACCAATTTCTAGAAAAATATTCAAACCATTTTTCAGAGGGCAGGTCCCATGCAGACTCCATGATTCCGAGCCGCGACGCCACCCTATTTCGTGAAATCCCCTACGAATTAGGCGTTACCGTCAACGAATCCATCCAAACACCCGCTGCCGAACTTTTACTGCCCGATGACATCCCCCCCGGCTTCTACCTGGTAAATATCAACACCGAATACGTCAACGACCAAATTCTGCTCATCCTCACCAATTACGTAATCACCCTCAAAGAATCTGAAGACCAGCTTGTAGCCTGGGTAACAGATATTGGCGGCGGCACAGCGGCAGGTGTAGATGTGGCGGTGTATGACAAAAACGGCCGTTTTCTCACCTCCAGCACCACCGACGACAACGGCATCTTCCGCCTCGACTCATTCGATGAAAACCCATCATTAATCATTGCCGGAACCGAAACCGACCAGACCATCGCAGGCCTCGCCCGCGCCTTCCGCACGGGACACAGCGGCTGGTGGCGCTGGTGGACCCCTACCCCAACCGCTCCCAGCTACGCCGCCTACATCTACACCGACCGCCCCATCTACAAACCAGACCAAACCGTCTTCTTCAAAGCCATCGTGCGCAGCGACGACGACGCCATCATCGACATATTACCCGAGGGCACCGAAGTCACAGCCCGCCTCCGCGACGCCCGCAACAATATCGTCAAAACAATTACCCTCACCACCAACAGCTTCGGCACCGTCAATGGCGAATTCAAAATCGCTGCAGGAGCCATGCTCGGTGATTACACCATTGAACTGCTGCTAGACGGCGAATCGCACAGCCAAATTTTCAAGGTCGAAGATTATCGCAAACCAGATTATGAAGTAAGCATCACCGCCAGCAGCAGCGATGTCATTGCCGGTGAAAATATCACATTTGACGTAGGCACAACCTACTTCTTTGGTGAACCAGTCGCCAACGCCAAAGTTACCGCCCGCCTGTTTGCCATCGGTGAAAAGTATTGGCTCGACGAAGATGACGATGAACGCTATGTCTGGTTTGAGCGTGGAGAAGTTGATCTTGACAGCACGCGCACCGATGAAAACGGCCGTATTTCCTTCAACATCGACTCCCAAACCGACTACAATAGCCAGCGCGTCTACTGGCGCAGCAATCTAGAGCAGCAGTTGTGGGCCGTCGAAGTCACCGTCAACGACGGCAGCAATCAACCCGTTTCCACATTTGCCATGGTCCGCGTTTACAACATGGCAGAGTACATGCGTGTCGATACCGGTGGCTATTTTCACAAGCCGGGTGAACCGTTTGGCCTGACTGCGAAGGTGATGGATGTGTGGGGAAATCCGGTAAACGGCCGTTTCGTCACCCTCACCCTCAGCCGCTGGAACCGCGAATCACGCGGGTACGACAATGTGCGCCAATCAACTGCCCTTACCACCGACGCCAACGGAAACGCCTCCCTCACATTCACCGTAGACGAACCAGGCTTCTACCGCCTCCAGGCCGTTAGCACCGACCGACTCGGCAATCGTATTGAATACAACAGCTACGTCTACGCATTCGACAACCGCTTTACCTCCTGGTTCAGCAGCGACACCGATTTAAAAATCTCCGCCAATCAAGACAGCTACGCCCCCGGCGAAACAGCGCAATTCGTCATCGAATCGGCATTCAGCGGACCGGCTCTAATCACCTTCGAACGCGGCACAACCCGCCGCGAAGTTTTGGTTGAATTAACCGCTCCCATGACAGTCGTCGATCTCCCCATCCAGCCAGAAGACGCGCCCAACATCCACGTCGTCATCAACGCATGGGAACTCAACGACACCAACAAAATTCTCACCGAATACGACCTATGGGAAAGCTTGCCAGATGCGTCACTGCATCGTGCTTCTGTAAACCTCAGCATCCCCGTTACCAATAAAACGCTGCTCGTTACGATTACGCCAGACAAAGACGAGTACGCTCCAGGCGAAGAGGCCACCGTCACCGTACGCATCACCAATCCCGCAGGCACACCCGTTTCCGCAGAAGTGTCGCTGGCTGTTGTCGATGAAGCCATCTTTTCGCTCAGCAACGACCTTTCTGGCCCCATGTTCGACGCCTTTTACTTCGAACGAGCCAATTTAGTCCGCACCTACGACTCGATGAGTCCTGTGCGGCTGCTCGTTGGCGGTCTTGGCGGTGGTGGCGGTGGTGGCGACCTGGCAGGCAACCCACGCAGCAACTTCCAAGACACGGCCAAATGGTTCCCTGTCCTCCACACCGATTTCAATGGCGAAGCCACGGTCACGTTCACCCTACCCGATAACCTGACAAGCTGGCGACTCACCGCCAAAGCCACCACCGCCGACACCCAGGTCGGCGAATCGCATACAAATTTGATTGTGAATAAGAAAGTGCTGATACGGCCGTTACTCCCCCGCATCCTCACCGCCAACGACACCCTCACCCTCTCCGCCCTCATCCAAAACTTCAGCAACGAAACACTCTCTCTTAATGCTTCATTGACAATTGACAATTCACAATTAACAATTGACAATTCTCCCCCTCCCCTAACACTCCCTCCCGGCCAATCCCAAATCATCGGCTGGCCCATCACCGTCGAATCCGCAGGCACAGCCACCATCCACATGCAAATCAGCACCAACGACACCATCCTCGACGCCATCCAACTCCCCCTCACCATCCAACCCCTGGCCATCCCCGACATCACCACCATCGCCAGCGAATTCCAAGGTCAACTCGACATCCCCTTCGAGCTGCCACCCGACGCCCTACCCATGAGCACTTTACGCATCGATCTCAGCCGCTCCATCGCCGGTTCACTCACCGAAGGACTCGAATACCTGACCGGTTTCCCCTACGGCTGCGTCGAACAAACCATGAGCCGCGCCCTGCCCAACGCCGTCGTCGGCCGCGCCTTCTTCCAGCTTGGCATCGGCAGTCCCACCATCCAGGCCGACCTGCCACCCAAAATCAACGCCAGCATCCCGCGGCTCTACGGCTTCCAGCACGAAGCCGGCGGCTGGGGCTGGTGGTTAGACGACCCCAGCCAC
>QQUD01000946.1 GCA_008501785.1 Chloroflexota bacterium | reverse complement strand
GACTACGTCATGGATTCCCGCCTGCGCGGGAATGACAAGTTCCCTATTACCGTTTTATTTTCTTAACGTTCATAACGCCCTGGCTACGAAATGAAAGCCCTTTCAGGGCTAAGAATCTTAGGCCCAAAGGGCCTTCCATCTCGTAGCCGGGGGCTTCAGCCCTCGGCGAAATACAAATACGATCATGCTAAAAAGCACCCTCATCGCGCAGCGCCGCAATCCGTTCCGCATCATACTCCAGCAGCCCAGCCAGCACATCATCTGTGTGCTGACTCAGCAGCGGCGCAGGTGTGCGAATGCTGCCAGGCGTCTCACTGAGTTTGATCGGAATACCGGGCAAATCTGTCTCACCCGCCACCGGATGCTCAACCGGCACAATCATCTCTCGTGCCTGCACTTGCGGATCGGCAATCACTTGCGCCACGTTGTTGATGGGTCCACTTGGCACCCCGGCTTCGTCGAGAATTTGCAACCAAACGGCCGTTTCCTTCCCCACAATCAACTCAGCCAAAATCGGACGCAGCACATCATAATTCTCAGCCCGCAGCGGATTCGTCACAAAACGCGGATCATCTGCCAGATCGGGTTGCCCCATAGCCACACAGAGCTTGCGCCACAGCACATCGTTGCCTGCCGCAATCATAATCGTACCATCTGCCGTGGCAAAGGTTTCAAATGGGATAATGGAAGGATGCCGGTTGCCAATCGGTTCAGGCACTTGGCCTGTCACCGTGTAACGCGCAATCGCGTTTTCCAGAATGGCAACCTGGCTGTCGAGCATGGCCACGTCAACCATTTGGCCTGTGCCGGTTTTGTCACGGTGAATAACGGCCGTTAGCACCCCAATCGCCGTAAACAAACCCGCCGTAATGTCGCCCATCGACGTACCCACGCGGGTTGGTTCACCACCCGCCTGACCCGTCACGCTCATAATGCCACCCATCGCCTGCACAATCGCATCATAGGCAGCACGACGACTGTAAGGTCCAGTATGCCCAAACCCCGAAGCCGCCGCATAAATGAGCCTTGGATTGACTTCACGCAACGTTTCGTATGCCAAACCCAGTTTCGCCATCGTTCCCGGCCGGAAGTTTTCCACCAAAATGTCTGCCTTTTGTACCAAATCACGAAACACCTGCTTGCCAGCATCACGTTTCAAATTGAGCGTCATGCCCCGCTTGTTGCGGTTCAGGCTCATGAAATAGGCACTCTCGCCATTGATATGGGGTGGAAAGGCGCGTGCGTCATCGCCGGTCCCCGGCATTTCAATTTTAATCACATTCGCGCCCAGATCGGCTAAAATCATCGTCGCCTATGGGCCAACCAACACGCGAGTCAAATCCAGTACAATCAATCCTTCCAACGGTAAACTCATTTAAAAACCTCTCAAAAGCGGCAGGCACGTCTAGCGTGCCTCCCACCAGCAATCACAATTCACAATTCATTTTTTATATGCTAACTCCAATTCGGTGAATCGCAAAGCTGTTGTCGTCACAGAGTGATTCTGATTGGATAATACGGCCGTTTGCCACCGCCACAACCTCATCAAAAATCACCTGACCACCATCATCAATCGACATTTCACCGCGCAAGATACCGCTTACGTCTAAATCAACCGTGTCTTTCATCAGTCCATAAGACTGTGCATTACCAGTTACCTTAATCGTCGGCATAATCGGATGTGAAGAAGCATGTCCACCACCGGTCGAGAAGACCAACACTTGACAGCCAGCCGCCGCCATACTGCTAATCGATTCCGCACCGTGTCCAGGACCGTACATCACGTACAAACCAGAATCATCAGCCGGTTCTTCGGCAACGTCCAAGTAACCAACAACTTCAGCATTCCCGCCTTTCTTCACAGCACCCATCGATTTTTCTTCAATCGTGGTCAAACCGCCCAGCATGTTGTCACCAGTCGGCTGCGAACCGCGAATGTCTTCACCACTTGCCAATGCGCGTTTTTCCATGTGCTGTACACCAGCCACAATTTGGTCCGCAATTTCAGGGGTGCGCGCACGGCTGGTCAGCCAATTTTCACAGCCCATCCATTCCGTACATTCCGCCAAAATACCGCGTCCGCCTTCAGCAATAATTTTTTCCATGCAAACGCCCGTTGCCGGGTTCCCAGCCAGCCCAGAGGTCGTGTCAGACGTACCGCATTCCGTACCAAACAGCAGTTTGGACAACGGTGCGGATTCACGGCGCATATTGCTCAACATGCGCGAATAGTCGGCCGCATAACGCGTTGCCTGCTCTGTCGCATGAATCAAGCCACCTTCACCACGCATATTCACAACCGCTACTGGCTTGCCAGTAGAAGCGATGTCATGGGCCAAATCATCAGCCGTCATGCCCTCTTCACGGAAATGTTCAACAATCACAACTGCACCAATATTGGCATTGCGAGCCGTACCAGCCAGGAAACGACGCGTCATGCGCAAGTCAGGCTGTACCTGACAGCGCCCCAACGGATGCACAAGAGGAACCGCATTGTGAACCACATTAGCGACCCGTTCACAAAGCCGATTTGCATACACAGTCGCCGACAAAACCAAAACATAATTACGCGCACCCACTGTGCCATTTTCACGAATATACCCAAAAAATTCAGTCATTTTATTATCTCCTTCGTAAATCGAATTGGTAATTCGATACCCGATTTACCAAATCGGGCTACGTCTCCCCAGTTAAGCCAGGTCACCCCGACCACGATTGCTTTCAACATTGTGAATATGCACATGATTGCCTGGTTGTATATCAACCGTGGCGCTGCCAATGCTCAATGCATATTTCAACACGGTGCCACCTTTGGGAATGGGCTGCAAAGCCATCTTGTGCCCGTAAGGAATCACGTCCTGGGTTTCAATGGTCGTGCCTTTAACTTCTACTTTGGTTCCTTTCGGAATCTCATCGGCAACATTGGTTGCAACATTGTCCTGTTCATCAATCACAAATACTCGAATCGTCATGTCATCTCTCCTTGAAAAAGCTTGTCAGCATTTCAGCACTTCAGCATTTCAGCTTCTGGCTGACAAGCTGAAGTGCTGACCCGCTGAAATGCTAAAACTATTAACCTATACCACCTGAAATTGATGGCATTAAATGGAGTTCATCTGCATCTTGTAGAATATGGTCGAGGTGGGCAAGACGGCCGTTTACCACCACCAGCAGCGCCGACTCCGGATATTCAATCCCCAATTGCGACATCACATCACGCGCCGTCCCACCTTCCGGCAGGTCCACATCAACCAGTCGCACCAGCCCATCCTCTGTCTTCAATTGCAAAACCGTGTGCAAATGAACTTTAATCTGCATATCAAAAACTCAGAAACTCCACCTAAATCTTCTCTCTCTTAACTCTCTGTGTAACTCTGTGCAATCTCTGTGTAACTCTGTGTTCCTTCTCTCTCTTTAAAAATCAAACACGTTATCCAAATCTTCGTTAGGCACATCAAAAACCGCATTGTGCGGCGGCAGCGGTTCACGCGTCATCCACTCCGGCAAGCGATCATCAGCCGCCGTAAATCCAGCCAGCTTGTTAAACTCACGCTCAAGCATCACACTCTCGCGCCCCAGCTCGCGCAAAATGCCTTCATCAACATCCCAGCCATACCGGGCATTCAGCAATGCTGGAATCGTTTCAGGAGCCGCACCAAAGCCAAACGAAGCAAACATACACGCACCCAACACGTCAAACGCAGCCATCTTGTACTGCGATTCGCGGGACAATTCTGCCTGCCCTTCTGGCTTCAAATGATCAATTTGCGCTCGAATGGTGAGACCACACGTATGGTCCGCCCCTTGAGCAGAGGTTGCATACGTCACACCAGTCCCTTTTAACCCACGCGGATCATACGCAGACATCGCCTGCCCTTTCACAGCCGGTACGCGTTCCACGCCGTACACCTTGCCAGTCGTGGCTGCACCGTTGCCCAACACACGCCCCAGCGCAGTGCCCAGGCGAATCTCTTCCAACAGTTCCAGCGCACGCTTGGCATCACCAAACGCCATCAAACCGGCATCAGCCGCCACACCGAGCGCCGCACCAATCTCAATGCAGTCCAACCCTAAATCGTTAACCACCAAATTCATTCGAGCAATCGCATCCAAGTCACCAATATCAAGATTGGAACCCATCAATCCAATTGTCTCGAATTCCAAAGGCGACACTTTAGTTTCACCATCAATGGTCACATACACGTTTGAGCTTTGAATCGTGCAGCCAGCCATACAGGCGTGTGACGTTGCACATCCCATCTCTTTGCGATCTAGCAATGTCTGTCGCAGCACTTCTGCCGAAATCGACTCCAGCGCGTCAAACTCACCAGATGAGAAGTTGCGGGTTGGCAATATGCCTAGTGCCTGTGCCAGTCGTGCGACGGCTGAGGTACCGAAGTCTTTGTAAACGGCCGTTTGCGGATGCGCCAACAACGCCTTCGTATACGCCTTTCGCGCCGCACCAAACGCCTTCTTGTCCGTCAACGGCGGTTTCGCCCCACCACTGCCATCAAATACAATCGCCTTCAGCCCCTTCGACCCCATCACAGCACCAAGCCCACCCCGCGCCGCAATCCGAGACGGAACCCCATCCAGATCAATATTCTGAATGCCTGCTCCGTGCATCTTCATCTCACCGCCAGGCCCAATCAGTGCAATTGCGACTTTTTTGCCATACTTCTCCACCAGCGGATCAGCAACATCATAAACACCCATCCCCGCCAGTTCATCAGCCCGGTCAAAGCGCACGCCATCTGCACTCACATGCATCACCCACCAACCAGATTCTTCCGGCTGGTCTTCGATAATGAGCGCCTTAATGCCCAGCAATGCAATTTGCAAACCGGTGCGACCACCAGCATTCGCTTCCTTTACACCACCAGTCAATGGGCTTTTGCCACCCACCGAAATACGGTCACAGCTCGACAACGAGTTTCCAACCAACAAACCGGGTGCGAAGATCAGCTTGTTCTTCGGCCCCAACGGTTCGCACTCGTGCTCCATATCATCAATCATGATCCGCGCCAGCAAAGAACGGCCACCTAACGGCAGCCACGATTCCGGCACCGATTCTTGCTGAAAACTTTGCTCCCGCACATTCACCCGCCACACTGAGAAAAATTTGTTGTGTTCTGGGGTCATTTTTCGATTTGACATAAATATCACCTCTTCGCATTAGTCAAGACAATAAGAATTTACAATTTAGCCAGGTAAACGAACCGTCATTCCGAATAGCCTATGTCGGGAAAACCCAACACAGACCAAGAAAGAAACTCACTCTGCAACCGTCATTCCGAGTAGCCTATGCCGGGAAGACCCAGAACAAAATAAGGAAGAAATTTGTCATGCAATTGTCATTCCGAGGTCTGCCGAGGAATCTTGCTTTGAGGCAGTGGGTTCTTGACAGACACGAAGCAAGATTTCTCACTCCGAAGACTGCGTTCGAAATGACAACTTTCTTAGTAGAGCCTGTGCTGAGGCCCTGCGAAGTATCTGCCGAGGAATCTTGCTTTGAGGCAGTGGATTATTAGCAGACACGAAGCAAGATTTCTCACTCCGAAGACTCCGTTCGAAATGACGTCTTCATTTCCTGGTTAAATTATTAATTTACAAACGTCTTGAGTAACTACTATCCGGTGAATTGCGGCAAGTACTCCGCAAATTCCACCAGGAAATCATCCAAAATAGCTTTCGCCCGGTCAATGTCATTCATCATTGGGTCTAGCAGCAGCGCTTGCAGTGCCAATTCCTTGTCACCGTGATAAGCCGCATCCACTACCATCGAACTGTATGCCAATTCACGACGACACATTTCAGCGATACCAGCCGGCAGTGGCTCCATGTTGAACCCACGAACACCCATCGCCGAAGTCATTCCCGGCACTTCCACAATTGCATCACTTGGCAAATTGGGAATAAGGCCATTATTGGGCAAATTGAGTTGGTGCATGTAGATGTCACGGTTATAAGTGACACCTTCAATAATTTCGGGAATGCCTTCGCTGCGTAGACTGCGCAACTCGTTGACATCTCGTTTACCCGCCACAATGTCTTTCGCTTGCTGCAACCGGTCCGCACGACGCTTGTGATTGCCGGCAAAACTTTGCAGCGTCAGATTATATTTTTCCCACGGCTTAGTAACCGGATCGTGGGTCCACTGCAAATATTCACACAAATGGGAATCGCCAGGAGTCGGCATCAGTCCGAAAATCTCGAACAAATCCCGCGACAACGGCTCGTAATCCTCTCGGTAATTGTTAAACCAGCGTTCTCGAATCAGCGGATATAAATCTTCGCCAGTTGCCCGATCCCGAATCTGATATGCCCACGAGAAATGGTTGATACCACACGCCTTAATGTCTAAATATTTATAACCGGCCACCATCACCGGTTCCAAGAATGGTTTGTTGTGGTAATTGGTGTGCATGTTGAAACCGGGTGGAATCTCAATTCCGTACCGATCCGCAACAACACCCATCGCCATTGCATATCCCCACATCAACTGATGGCAAAGTCCCACAACCTTAACGTTGGTGTAACGGCTCACAGCCTGCGTCAACCGAATCATCGGGTTCACAAAGTTCATGTACCATGCATCAGGACACAGCTCTTCCATGTCGCGAGCAATTTCAATGAGCAGCGGCAAATTGCGAGCCGTATGAGCAAATGCACCAGGACCACTGTTTTCAGCATAAGGCTGGCGCACCCCGTGCTTCAAGGGAATGGTCCAATCTTTTTCCCAAACCGTTTCGCGTGGACCTACCTGCACCGACACAATCACAAAGTCAGCCCCAGGCAATGCCTCACGCCGGTTGGTAGTGTAGTTAATCGTGCAATTAGCGCCCCACTCTTTATTAATGTAGTGCGCCAGATTGGTCATCGTTTCCAAATTGGGTTCGTGGATATCCACAAGCTGAAGCTCAACCCCATGCAGCGCTTCCGTCCGCATAATCGACGACAACGCCTTTAACCCAAACACAGCGCTCCCCGCGCCAATATACACGACTTTAGGTGGTTTAATGGTTGTATTCATAAGAATCTCCAACAAGCAAGAAGATAGAGCGAGAGCGAGAGGAAGAAGTTATCCTCTCGCTCTTGCTCTCGCTATTCGTATTTCGTCTGGTCCCAGAAATCAACAAATTTGCCAATGCCCATATCGGTAAACGGGTGTTCGAAGGCTGCTTTGTAGACGGCGAGGCCAGCGGTGGTGATGTCTGCGCCCATAACGGCCGCATCGGTGATTTGACGGCCGTTTCTCACAGCCGCTACCAACACCTCAGTCTCAAACCCAAAATTGTCCCGAATCTGCACAATGTCCGAGATAAACTGCTCAGTGTCTTCACCATTGCTTTCCTTCCAGCCCACAAATGGCGACACATAGTAAGCACCCGAACGCATCGCTTGCAGCGCCTGCGCTGCCGAGAAAACCAGCGTCACATTGGTGCGAATGCCGCGTTCTTTCAACATGCGAACCGCTTTAAACGTGCCTTCCACACATTGCAGCTTAATCACAAAGTTTGGATTCAACGCTGCCAGCTTTTCAGCTTCAGCAACCATCTGATCGGTATCCAACATATGCGGATTGACTTCCACCGAGACCGTCTTGTCAGTCCCTTTCATCATCGCGCCGATCTCTTGAACGGCCGTTAAAAACGGCTTACCCGACACCTGCACATGGCGCGGATTCGTCGTCACACCATCAATATCCCATGCATCTAGCGCATATTCGATTTCATCAACCATTGCGCTATCTAGAAAAAATTTCATATTTAGCTCCTATTAGTATTTCAGCATTTCAACCAATATTGGCTGAAATGCTGACCAGCTAGTTTTTCTTTTTTCGCGTCTGCAAGCCACCAACAAACAACACAATCCCAATGCGTACCACTTTTTTTCTGTAAATGGACGCCTCACAGTCGCGGTATTCACATTTTTGTCATCGGTGATCGATTTACAATTTACAATTTACGATTTACCAACTAAGTAATCAGCAAAAAGTTTTCAGAAAGAATTTTAAAAACTCATTTCGTTTTACTTACAGAATCAATACAGGTAAGTCTAGTAATTCAGCCAGCGCAACAATAGCTGGC
>QQUD01000251.1 GCA_008501785.1 Chloroflexota bacterium | reverse complement strand
GTCCTCCGGCTCCCAGTCACGATCCAGTGATTTTTGCAGTTCATATTCGGAATTAACAACATGCTGCTGTGCGTTTTCCAGTTCGATCTGCGCTGAAATTAGGGTGGCCGAATCGGAATGGGTATGTACCTGCTGTAACTCAAGCCGAATTTTTTCGCGGTTGATGGTAGCCTCTGCCAGCGCATCTTGCTGCGCCTGTTCTGCCTGGGACAGTTTGGTTTCAGCCGTCTCTAGCGTCACCTGGGCCAGAGCCATTTGGTTTTCCAGGTCGGTGATCTCTAACTGAGCCAGCACGTCTCCGGCCCGCACACGGTCGCCACGTTGCATGAACACCTGATCCACAAAGCCATCACTCTTGAAAAATAGATTCTGTTCCACCATGGGTGAGGCGCGACCGGTAAATTCCAACGTATTGACTACCGTTCCTCGCTGTACGGTATAGGTTGGTTTTTCCGGTATGATGGGGGTAGGGAGGGGAGTGGGAGTGGGATTGGTAACGACCGTTTCCCCTGAGCCACACGCAACAAGAAGGAGTAGGAATAGGAGATAATAGGCCGCCAGTGAATGGACAGAAGGTAGATTTTTTGTTTGTTGTTGAGATGGTTTCGTTTTCAATTGCTTCTCCTACATTAGCAGATATTTTGTTCTCATCTGCATTGAACTGTGTTAGTCTGCGTTCTATCAGACAGCTTCACCGAGTTTGACAGCTTCAAAGACGCGCAT
The DNA here is from genome assembly GCA_008501785.1 of Chloroflexota bacterium. The sequence continues at coordinate 7,389 of QQUD01000251.1, read as the reverse complement.
GCGGGCTGCCAGGGCAATGAGTACCAGCACGGCAACGACAAACATGATGCCAAAAAGAATATAAATGGCCCCTAATTGTTCCCAGGCAATATGTACAATGAAGGGAGGGGTTAAGGACGTTTTTCCTTCTCCCACCTGTAAAAATGGAATATACAAGCGGCTGGCTCCCACGCCCAGTCCCGTACCCAAACCAATTCCGGTCGCAATCAACATCGCCTGTTCGCCCGCCAGATAAACTGCCATCTGCCTTACCGACAGGCCGATGGCACGCAGCATTCCTAGTTGAATCGTACGCTGGCGGAAGGAGACGACAGCATAAATGAGAAAGCCAAGTACCGTCAGCAGTGCCGCTGCCATAAAACCAACCGACAACAGCCCAAATAATCCCTGCCGTTCCGGTCGCGTTTGCTCTTGCAGTATGCGGTCGCGGGCATTCTGTGCCGTGACCACAGCAAAGCCCAGATCGCGCACTCCCTCTACAATTTGCGTACCGGGCACAACCGATTCAGTTTGCAACCAGACATTGTACGGAAACGTGCCGCCCAGCGCTTCATGCAGATGGTCCAGATTGGCTACAAAAAACGGGCCGTCTTGGGGATATTGTGTTGGGAATAAGTCTAACGGACCGGCAATTGTGAATTCCGCGTTCGCAAACTCGCCTGCCGCGCCAATAGTCAGCCGCAGTGGGTCACCCACTTGCAAACTGTTGCGGGTCAAGAAATCACGGCTGACCAGCACGTGATCCTGCTCCACCGCCAGTCGGTTCATCAGGCCACCCAACGCCTCATTTCCGGCAAAGTCTGGGCGAAAGAAGGCGACCTGGGTAAAGTCAACACGGTCCACTCCCAAAATGTGCCCTGACTGCTGCCTCCCGCCGATAGAGGATACTGCTGTATACTCCCCCACTCGTGTTGCTGTTTGTACTCCGTCTACCAGTAAATGATCCGTCACTGGCAAAAACAGCCAGCGCGGTTCGTCTGAACTGTCAGGTTGGGATGTTGTCTCTGGAACAAGCTGGCCCATTGCACCTTGTTGTTGGTTATTTTGTTCCGTGTTTTCGCCCAATTCGGTCAGGTTCAGGTCTGCACCGACCTGGTAATAAACTTGGTCGGCAAGGTGAGTGTCGAGGGTCACGGCCATTGATGCTGTGAAGCTGGCCAGGCTGGTCGTCAGGCTTAACAGCATCAGTGGGCCAGAATATTGAGCGGCAGCACGGGCCAGTTGGCGCAGTATTAGCAGCAATGTTGTACCTGGTAGTCTTGTGGCCAGCCATGCTAGTGCGCCCAGCAACAGAGGAAAGAAGCGTAGCGCCAACAGTGCCAGGGAAAAGCAAAAGAGAACAGGAACTAGAAAGAGTAGCGGATTAGCAAAAGGGTCACGGCCGCTACCGAGTAGGGTAATCGTGCCCCGCTGGTCTAATTGATACCAACCATAGAGCGGTGGTATCAGAAGCAGCACATCGAGAAAATAACGCTGCCATAGTGGGGGCAGCAGTGCTCGTGCTTGCTGTCGACGCATGGTAACGATGGTGTGTGCGGACGTAAAAAAGACCGGGATGAGCAAAGCCAGCAGTGCCAACCCCACGCCAATGAGACCATAGAGAACGGCCATTCCCGACAACACCGGTGTCAATGCTTCCGTGCCGTTGCCAGAGAGGATGTTCGGATCTAGAAAGGTGCGTGTACGTCCTATTAACCGGGCAATTTGTATTGCCAACCAGATCCCCCCCATCAGTCCCACGCCGCCGATCACCAGTCCTTCAAACAGGTATACACCGATAATCTGCCCGCGCGTGGTACCCCGGCTGTGCCAGACAGCAATCTCGCTAGCGTCTCGTGTTACCACCATATTGGCAATGAGGCTAATAAAGTACAGGATGATACCGATGAGCGGGATAGAGAAGATGGTCAGGGTAAGTGTAAGTAGGTTGTTAGAACGGCCGTAATCTTGCAACGCTGTCACCGGCGAAGCATCTAGCGTGGTGCCGCCCAATAGTGCCGTCACGCGGGCTTCGACCACAGCCACGTTTTGCAAAAAGCTGGTGACTGAGGCTGGCCGGATGCGTCCGCCGTCATAAATCTGGTACCAGACGGCTGTGCTCACCGGTGTTTCCAGAGAGGGTACAACCGTATATTCGAACTGCTCTTCACTGGTGAGAAGCATCTCGGCGAAGGCATCAGGCTGGTAAAACCAAAACGGCGCGGTTTGATCTTGCGCCTGCCATACGCCTACCACCTGAATCGGTAATTGCGTGTTGCCATCGCCAAACAGTCGGTAGCTTTCATTTACTTGCAGTCCCAGACGATCGGCAATGGACTGGCTAATGATAACTTCGACTGCCGCAGCTTCTCCTCCTGCAGGATACCGTCCCTCGACCAGTCGAATGTGACCTTCTAACTCGGTGACAAAGCCGATGTTGCTCCAAATCAACGGTTCGTTTTCATTAAAGTCGTGCCCATCTTCTGAAAATAGGCGCAGTTTGGTGGTGGCGACGTGCCGAATCTGCATGTCAACATGCAGGTTGACAGTGTGGGTGGCTTGTTCTGTGAGATAGCTATTAATGGGCAGATACTCATCCCATGTGGTGTCACCATGCCAAGTGCCGATGTAACGCCACAAAAAAGCAAACGGTGGGCGGTACGTGCCTGCTTCAGTGAGTTCCCCTTGCAATAGTCGATTTTGAACCGCGTCGGTATAGAGGGGAATGCCGGATAGCAGTCCTACTGCCGCTACAAGTCCAGATAGCAAACAGGCCAGTAGCAGCCTTTGGTGCCAAATGCGTTGGGCAGACAATATCAGGAGGGAAAAAAGAGTAAATACAAGGCGCATTAGGTAATCAACCCATTTGAAAGTGAATAGGAAACTGGATTAGTAAGAAATATAACCGACTACAAACTACTGCAAACCTACTGCAAACCAACTGCAAATTATTGCACGAAATAGGATAATGACTTGACATAGGGTTGACTCCCCTCTATATTTTTTAGCGTTCTTGTTAAATATTTTTGAGGGAGACTATGCAAAAATTGGTCTTTGTTCATATAGTAGATAATCATTTCGTTTTCTATCGTTCCTTTCAGGAACGACTCGTTCCATATTTCTTCCAGTCTATAATTTTAACGCACACACAGTCGCTTTTGGAAACTTTGAGTCAATGTCCCCAACCTCATCCACATCTCATTATGCTGTCATCGGGAATCTTGCTTGATCAACCGAGACCCACAATCCGTAACCTGCAACAAAATTTTCCGCAGACAAAAATCATCTTACTACTTGCCAATCAAGATTTACCCTTCCAGTTGAATGACTGGATAATGACCGTTTACGGCAGCGTGTCAAAAAGCGATTCTGTGATGGTGATTTTTACGGCTATTCAAACCATTATCAATGGTGGCAAATTCTTTAGTCCGGCTACTATTCAGCAACTGTCTGATTCAATAAGCAGTCATCAGCAGGATTTATTTGGAGGCAATTTGCTATCCAACCGCGATTGGCGCATCCTAACATTGTTAGGAAGAGGTCTAGATAACCAGCAGATAGCCCGCGAACTTGACCTATCGAATAAGACTATTCGCAATCGTCTGTCAACAATTTACAAAACTATCGGTGTCCAATCCCGAACAGAAGCAATGCTTTGGATTTTCCAGCAAGGATTATCATTTGATAGTACATAATTTGCCAGGGGCAAATGTCCCTGAAAAAAAAAGGACATTTGCCCCTGGACAAACGATACAAGCCTGCACTACAATTTCCCCCATCTCGTATTGGTTTATTCACAAACTATATTGAATTAAAAGGTTCTCAAAATCTGATAGCTCTCGGACTCTTGCGTTAGTAGGAAGAATTATTGGAGTTAATAAACGGTGTCATATTTACTTGCCTTTCTCCGTATTGTGGTGGGGTTGGTTTTTGCTGTCTCCTTCTTGGGTAAATTGCGAAATATAGATCAATTTACCCAAATCATCACCACCTTTAAAATTGTGCCTGCCCGTTGGAATCATCTGACAGCACTGTTTTTCTTGATAGGAGAGTTGACAGTTGTGATTTTTATTATTGTAGGTCAGCATTTGTTGTCAGTAGCGTTTGGTCTGGCAGTTTTGTTACTGCTAGTTTTTACTACTGCACTAGTGTTTGTACTTGCCCGAAATATCCAAACTTCGTGCAATTGTTTTGGCGAAAATGAAAATTTAGTATCAAAGCATGATATATGGCGAAATGTTAGCTTGCTTGCTTGTGCAGCAGGTGGGTGGATTATAGATTACATCGGACAGGAAAGGGGATTTCTTGCTTGGACTGAGTATGTAATGCTTTCAATAACTGCAATTCTATTTGTTGCATTTATTACAAATCTAAAAGAGTTTACTAATCTATTTCAAACAGCATAGGAAAACAAAATGGGATCGATTTTTATTGTAAGCACAATTCTATTATGGATACTTGTGCTATTAAATTTGTTATTGACTTTTGGCATTGTTCGGCGAGTAAATTTGCGGAGCAGTAATGTTCCACAATGGGATGATGAACTATTAGAAGCGGGGGCCACAGCACCTGATTTTACAGTAGACACTTTATCCGGTGAATCGGTTTCGTTGGCTGAATATGAAGGATTCCGACGAATCTTGATTTTCCTGTCAGTTGGCTGCACACCCTGTGTTGAAGCTTTGCCCAAAATAAAAGACATTGCATTAAGAATAGAGAGTAGTGATGGTGTTCTTGCCCTGATATTTTCTCAATCTGTGGAAGACGTTATGTCATTTGCCGATGATCATCATCTCAAGCTGCCAATATGGACTGTTCCACCATCCAGTTCGTTTTGGCAGGATTACAATGTAACAGGTACACCTTCTTTTTGTGTTATTGATCCACAAAATAAAGTTGTTTCCAGTGGTTTTTTAGGAGGTGTTGAATGGGAAAACATTTTGGATATAGACCGATAATATTATATGGAGGATACGATGTTGGATAATCATTTTACTACTGTTTTGTCAAAAGTAGAACATTTGGTTACAAGACTAAACCCTTTGGCGGCACTTGCTGATGGTTTTCTTGCTCTCGTTGTCCCTAAGTCTAATGCATTTGCATTTTGTTATGAAAAGAGAACTTGTTTTGGTTGTAATGTTAGGGATTGGCGATGTGCTGAAGGGTGTAGTAAAAGATGCACTTATCGGTGGTGCTGTGACACGGGTTCAGGTGTAGAATGCGGTCCATTTTACGGCGATGATTCTTTTTGTTGCTTAGGTTGTTTTGTTCCAGCAGGAACAACACCCTTGTAAGCAAATAGTGCTATGCAAATCAGGTCGTTGTATCAGATCTTATAGTGTCAAGTAACACTTGTCTTGAGCAAATAGGGAAAAACTCTTGCGAAGTTATCAACATATTTGATGGAGGAAATTATGACAACTCATGTTTTTAACAAAGTATTATTTATGGTAGATCGTTGCGTCACCAGATTAAAACCGCTTGCTGTGTTAGCAGACACACTAATTAACCGAATAGTGCCTGAAACGAATGCATTTGCTTTGTGCTATCAAAGGAGATATTGTCCTATGGGCTGTGGTTATGATCCCGGATGTCCTTCTAATTGTAGAAAGCTATGTTACTATAGATGGTGTTGCGAAACCAGTTCGGGACTGAGTTGCGGTTCTCCATATGGTCACCATGGAATTTGTTGTTCCGGTTGTTACTATTAATTTTTCACCAAAAAAAGGTTTTTCATTTTCTAAGCTTGTAGAGTCAGCATTCACCAATGTTTATATATTGCAGATGCAGGCTCTACTTAAATTAACCTATATAGCAACTGGTATTGAGGATATTCCTAATAGCTAAAGTCCTAGAAAAAACTTGAATCGGTAACATGATACCTTTTTCATTGTCAATTTTCGTCATTTTAATATTTGTCATATTGATGCGTTTGTTTTTTCGTACGATAGTTGTAATAGGAACAAGTATGGAGCCAACATTCTCTCATGGAGATCGTCTCCTGACGCTACGTTTCTGGCCCTGGCAGTGGCTAAAAAAGGGAACAATTGTTGTAGGCATGCTTCCGGAAGTTGAGACAAGTGATCGTAAAGATCAAACACCATTGTTTGTCAAACGTCTCATTGGAATGCCAGGGGACACTGTCAGGATACATATGTCAACATTACACGAAATAATGCACGATGATCTACTTGATAGGTGTGACCAAGAAGGTAACTTAGTATGGAAAGTGCCAAAAGAACATTGCTTTGTCAAGGGTGATGCAAGACTAAGTGGAGACTCAGTTAGTTGGGGCACGATTCCCTTAAATTTACTTCAGGGCATTTTCCTTACAAAGTTGCCTCGTTCCAAAAAAATTCCGACTCAAAAATATCTGGAGCCACCTCCACATATTAAAGCCAAAAGTTAAGTCAGAATCCAATGACTATGCCACATTTTTCTATGAAGATTAAACTTCCATTTTTTGCATTGCTTACAATTTTGCTAATTGCATGTAATGCCAATGAAAATGCACAATCTACTCAGCTTACAATTGCTGAGAAACAAGCCACTAATAGCGTAATTCCCGATGAGGGGCGTTTAGTTGAACGAAATACTTTGCGGTTTGTAATATCTAATTGGGAGCAAAATCAATATCAAGCTCTTATTGAAGAATTCGAGCAGGAAAACCCAGACATTGAAATTCAACTTGTTTATATTGAAGATATATTAAAACTTGAACCATCCGGTACAGGTAATTGGCCCGAAGATGCAGCATACCAAATTGTTTCTGAAGCAGATGTAATCAATACCGACTTGATTGGTCCGGCACACGCAGAACAAGGATTACTTCTTGATTTGCAACCATTGCTTGATACAGATACTATATTCAATTCAGATGATTTTTACCCCGGTCTCCTCCAATATTTTCAGTTGAAGGGAATGACCTGGGCGATACCAAACAGGGTCCAGTTCACGCTTTTCTTTTTTAATAAAGACGCCTTTGATATAGCAGAAATTGATTATCCTGAACCGGGGTGGACATGGGATGAGTTTTTGTCATATGCAAAGAAATTGACGTTGACCAATGGAGCCGAAACAACTCAGTGGGGATTTGTTCAGCCCTATTTCGATCCAGCAATGCTCATTCAAGCTTACAACGGCCCTATGTTCAATCTTGCTGACATACAGACAACTGCTTCTCTTAATCACCCTGATTTAATTGAGGCTGTACGCTGGATTACGAATTTACACTTGTTTCATCATGTTGCACCTTATTTACCTCCGGCAGAACCGAATGAACAAGGTGAGTTATTCTCTCCTGGTGGTGAGTTCATTGATAATGGTAAAGCCGCTATGTGGATAGGGCCGGCATTTTCTTGGGAATGGCGGAAAAGTCAGGGCAATGTTGGTGTAGTGCCATTCCCAATT
>QQUD01000970.1 GCA_008501785.1 Chloroflexota bacterium | reverse complement strand
GTTTGGCCGCACTAGACACCCAGGCTTTGATTCCACAACTAGAAAAAGCACAGGAGTTGGGCATTCCGGTAATTGGTTTTGACTCTGGTGTAGACAGTGATATTCCGCTTTCGACTGCCGCAACCGGCAATCTGGCCGCTGCTGCCGTTGCTGCTGATAAAATGGCAGAATTGGTTGGTGGTTCCGGTCAAGTTGCTGTGATTGTGCATGACCAAACCAGCCGTACCGGAATTGACCGGCGTGATGGTTTTGTGAACCAGATGGAATCAGAATATCCTGACATCGAGATTGTTGATATTCAGTATGGTGGTGGTGACCAACTCAAATCTACTGACCTGGCTAAAGCAATTATTCAGGCACACCCCGACATCAAAGGTTTCTTTGGCGCAAATGAAGGGTCTATCATCGGTGTTTTGAATGCTGTCACAGAGCTGGGCAAAGAAGGCGAAATCGTTGTTATCGGTTATGACTCTGGTCAACAACAGATGGATGCAATTCGCGCTGGTACGGAAGCAGGCGCGATTACGCAGGACCCGATTGGTATTGGTTACAAATGTGTTGAAGCCGCCGTTAAAGCATTAGACGGTGAAACATTGCCAAAAGAAATCGATACTGGTTTCCACTGGTTCGATGCCACCAACATTGATTCAGACACGATTGCACCATTATTGTATAAATAAACTGTAACTATAGGAACTTAATGTGAGCGAAACCTCCCGGAGGTGCTGCACCTCCGGGAGGTTGTAGTTGGTAGAGGGAAAGGCATATGGACGAAATCCTGGTAACGATGGAAGGGATTGACAAGAGCTTTCCTGGGGTAAAGGCGCTGGATCAATGCCGATTTGAACTGCGTGCTGGCGAAGTTCATGCACTTGTTGGAGAAAATGGCGCGGGTAAATCAACGCTAATGAAAGTGGTGGCTGGCATTTATAGCAAGGATGCAGGTCGCATGTTTTATAAAGGAAAGGAAGTTGAGGTTCCAACTCCCAGAGCCGCACAAAATTTGGGTATTAGCATTATTCACCAGGAATTGAATCTGATGTCACACCTGACTTTGGCGCAAAATATCTTTATTGGGCGTGAGCCACAAACAAGCATACCGTTTATGCTCGATGAAAAGAAGATTAATGAACAAACAGAGGTGTTGTTCAAGCGCATGCGTCTGAAGTTGGACCCCCGGACTCGTGTTGCTGAACTAAGCATTGCCAAGCAGCAGATGGTGGAAATTGCCAAGGCTTTGTCGTTTAATGCTGAAGTATTGATCATGGATGAGCCGACGGCGGCCTTAACAAACACTGAAATCGATGATCTTTTCCGTATGATTAATGAGCTGCGTGAGAAAGGTGTGGGGATTGTTTATATTTCACACCGTTTAGAAGAGTTGAAGCGTATTTCAGATCGGGTGACGGTGCTGCGAGACGGCCGTTATATCGACACTGTACCCACGCAAGACGTGCCAACCGATCAAATAATCAGCATGATGGTGGGACGTACCATTTACGAAGCAGAACCTGAACTGCCTGATAATCCAAGCGATGAGATTGTGTTGGAAGTGAAAAACTTGAATCGGGGCAAGGTGCTGCAAGACGTAAGTTTTCAGCTTAAACGAGGCGAAATTCTTGGGTTTGCTGGACTGATGGGAGCGGGACGCACGGAAGTGGCGCGTGCCATTTTTGGTGCTGACTCCATTGACTCGGGGGAGATTTATATTTTAGGTGAACGTGTTGGCATTAACAGCCCACAAACGGCCGTTTGGAATGGCATCGGCTATTTATCTGAAGATCGAAAGGCATTTGGATTGGCAACCGGATTGTCTGTAAAAGATAACATGGCATTGTCTGCATTGGGTAAATTTCTTGGCTTTTTAGGCTGGGTGAATCAATCTCTCATACGCGCTACCGCCAAACATCATATTGATGACTTAGATATTAAAACACCGAGTGCCGAACAATTAGTCAAAAATCTGTCTGGGGGTAATCAGCAAAAAGTCGTTATTGGTAAATGGCTTACCGCCGATACCGACATTTTGATCTTTGACGAACCCACACGGGGGATTGACGTGGGTGCCAAAAGTGAAATTTATAAATTACTCAACGATTTGGCACAGCAGGGGAAATCAATCATTATGATTTCATCAGAGCTGCCAGAAATTTTGCGCATGAGTCATCGCGTGATTGTCATGTGCGAAGGGCGCATTACTGGGGAACTGCCTGTACAAGAGGCAACACAAGAGAAAATTATGACGTTAGCTACGCAGCGACAGGCATTGGTCAATGGAAACCGCGCCACCGTATAGGGAAGTGATACCAAATGAATACAAAATTTTTTCAAACCAACACATTGTTTAACTCAAACGCAACCCAAAAAGTTTTAGCGTTTGCGGGATTGATTATTATGGTCGTGGTGTTTTCATTGGCATCACCGAACTTTTTTCAGTTTAGTAATATTGTCGGCATTTTGCTGGCAACCTCTGTGAACGGCATTCTGGCGCTCGGCGCAACGTTTGTGATTATTACTGCTGGCATCGACTTGTCAGTTGGTACGGTGATGACGTTTGCCGCAGTTATGACTGGCGTTTTTATTACAAACCTGGGCATTCCAGTGCCCATTGGTGTCATTGGTGGCATTGCAGCTGGTGGATTCGCTGGCTGGATTAATGGCACTGTGATTGCCAAAATGAAAATTCCTCCGTTTGTGGCGACACTTGGTATGCTCTACATTGCCAAAGGGTTGGCGCTGGTCATCTCTGGCTTAAAGCCAATCTATTTCAGCGATACCCCTACCTTTAACAAAATTGCAATGGGCGATCTTGCTGGCATTCCCTATGCTGTCCTCATCTTTTTTGCGGCCGCTATCACGGCCAACATCATTCTCTCAAAAACGATTTTGGGCCGGTATACGTTTGCCATTGGCAGCAACGAGGAAGCCACACGCCTTTCTGGTGTGAATGTGGATAAGTGGAAAACGGCCGTTTACCTGCTCGCCGGTCTCTTTTCCGGACTGGGCGGCGTGATCATCGCCTCTCGCCTTAACTCCGCCCAACCCGCCCTCGGCGCTGGTTACGAGCTGGACGCTATTGCTGCCGTTGTGATTGGTGGTACCTCTTTGAGTGGTGGTGAAGGGACTATTTTAGGAACCGTTATTGGTGCATTCATTATCAGCGTGCTTACCAATGGTTTGCGTATCTTATCTGTTCCCCAAGAATGGCAAATTGTTGTGACCGGTGGTATCGTCATTCTAGCTGTCTACGCAGACATTCTGCGTCGGCGTCAAAGCTAATCCAAATTGAAGGTAAAACAACACATGCCCAAAAAGGTTTTTGTCAGCGGCAGTTACGATCTTCTACACAGTGGTCATATCGCTTTCTTCCGAGAAGCCGCTGCGTATGGCGATCTGTATGTCGCCATCGGATCAGATAAAACAGTTTATGATTTGAAAGGCCGCGTCCCTGTCAATAATGAAGATGAGCGTCTTTATATGGTTCAGTCCGTAAAGTGCGTGAAAGATGCTTTTATTTCGCGTGGGTCTGGGCTGCTCGATTTTTTGGCTGAATTCAAGGCGCTGCAACCGGATATTTTTGTCGTTAACGAAGATGGTCATACGCTAGATAAAGAGCAGCTTTGCCGGAAATTTAATGTTGAATACGTCGTTCTGAAACGAGAGCCGCATAAAGGATTAACGCCCCGGTCCACAACTGCTCTGCGTACCATCACTCAGATGCCTTTTCGCATTGATCTGGCTGGTGGCTGGCTAGATCAGCCATATGTTTCGCAGCACTATCCAGGTCCTGTCATTACCCTTTCTATTGAACCAACACTGTTGTTTAATGAACGCAGCGGGATGGCTTCAAGTACACGGCGGGCCGCCATTGACATGTGGGGGCCGCGATTGCCCGCAGGTGACACTGAAAAATTGGCTAAAATTTTGTTCTGTTATGACAATCCACCGGGTACGGAAATCATTTCCGGTTCGCAGGATGCCATTGGCCTGGTTTTTCCTGGATTAGCGAAAGCAAATTATGAAGGGGCGTATTGGCCCAGCAGCATTGAGCGACTTCAGGATGAATTGGCGCTCCAATTTGTAGAAAGGGCGCTTTATTTGGTGACATTGGGGCCGCGTCATGCTGAATATGATGTGTTAGCCAATACGGTCATTAATCGTGAAAATGCGAAAGCATTGGCAGACCCGACGGAAGCGTGTTGGGAGGCGATTAAAGCACGGGATATTGTGGCATTCGGCCGTTCCATACGTGAATCGTTTGAGGCTCAAATTGCCATGTTTCCCAATATGATGAATGATGCGGTGGCGCAGCTCATCGATAAGTATAAAGATAGCGCTCTGGGATGGATGTTGTCGGGGGCAGGTGGGGGCGGTTATCTTATTTTAGTATCGGACAAACCAATAGAAAACGCGGTACGCATTGTGGCGCGTCGTGAGCATGAGTAAAAATCAAGTTGGTTAGTTGGTTAGTTGGATGGTTGGTTAGTTAGTTAGCTAGATAGTTATGAATAAATTAACAAACCCACAAACCATTTAACCAACTAACAAACTAACAAAAAAGGATTCCAAAAATATGAAAACAGCACTTGTATGTGGCGCTGGTGGATTTATCGGTGGTCATCTCGTTCAAAGATTGAAAGATGAAGGATATTGGGTACGCGGTGTAGACATTAAGGCGCATGAGTATCGGGAAACGGCCGCTGATGATTTCCAGGTGCTTGATTTGCGAGAAGAGGCCAACTGCATTCAGGCTCTGACATTGGATGAAGGTACCTTTGATGAGGTATATCAGTTGGCTGCGGATATGGGCGGGATGGGATTTATTCATTCGGCTGAATGCGAAATTATGCACAACAGCGTTCTGATCAATATTCACATGACACATCATGCATCCAAGATGGGTGTGCCGCGTTACTTCTTCTCGTCGTCCGTTTGTGTGTACAGGGATATGCAGCCGGGGGAACCAGAAATGACGGAAGCGGAAGCCATTCCGGCTAACCCTGACAATGAGTACGGCTGGGAAAAGCTGTATTCGGAACGGATGGCGGAGGCTTATGAGCGTAACGAGGGGATGACGGTGCGTATTGCTCGTTTCCAAAACTGCTATGGTCCTTACGGCACCTGGACTGGTGGGCGCGAGAAGGCCCCAGCGGCTATTTGTCGCAAGGTGGCGGAAGTGGAGGATGGTGGCACGATTGAGGTATGGGGGGACGGAACGGCCGTTCGCTCTTACACCTACGTCGCCGATATGGTCGATGGCATTTACCGGCTGATGCACTCTGATTTGCAGGGTGCAGTCAATATCGGTTGCCCTGAATACGTAACTGTTAATGAATTGGTAGAAGCGGTTGCTGAAGTTTCCGGCAAGAAAATCAATATCAAACATATCGACGGTCCTGTTGGTGTGCAATCACGCAACTTTAGCAACGAACGCATTTATACAACCGGCTGGAAAGCCAACTATGACTTGAAAGACGGCATTGCTGAAAATTACCCTTGGATTGAAGAACAAGTAAGAAAAGCGAGAGGATAGAGGGTAGAGCTAGAGGAAATCTTCCTCTAGCTCTAGCTCTCCCCTCTAGCTTCCTGAAGGGGCCTGTTGAAATGAAAATTAATTTGCCTGAAAATCGATTGATTGGTGGTCCGCCTAAAATTGGTATTCGGCCAGCTATTGATGGTCGCCGCCAGGGTGTGCGCGAATCGTTGGAAGCAATCACGATGGGCATGGCTGAAAATGTGGCGCAATTTTTGAGCGACAATGTGCGTCATGCGAATGGAATGCCGGTTGAGTGGGTGATTGCGGATAGTTGTATTGGGGGTGTGACTGAGGCGGCGGAAACGGCCGTTAAATTTGCCCGTGAAGGTGTTGGCATTTCTATCACCGTCACCCCTGCCTGGTGTTATGGTTCAGAAACAATGGACATGGACCCGCTCATGCCAAAAGCGGTATGGGGTTTTAACGGCACCGAGCGACCGGGGGCAGTCTATTTGGCAGCCGTGATGGCCGCACATGCACAGAAAGGGCTGCCTGCGTTTAGCATATATGGCCGTGATGTGCAAGACGTTGGCGACACGACCATTCCCGATGATGTGCAAGAAAAACTGCTCCGTTTTGCCCGCGCCGGATTAGCTGTCGCCACCATGCGCGGCCAATCCTACCTGGCAATGGGCGGCGTTTCCATGGGGATTGCCGGTTCTATCGTCGATCAACCCTTCTTTGAACAATATCTGGGCATGCGCGTTGAAACCATCGACATGACAGAGTTTTACCGGCGCATGGAGCAAAGTATTTACGATCCAAATGAGTATCAAAAAGCGCTGGCATGGACAAAAGAAAACTGCGTAGAAGGCAAAGATTACAACGAACCCCAGCACAAACGCACCCGCGAACAGCAAGATGCTGACTGGGAAACTTCGGTCAAAATGGCGCTGATTGGGCGTGATTTGATGGTTGGCAACTCGCGTCTTGCCGAATTAGGCTTTGTCGAAGAAGCCAATGGGCATAATGCGATTGCGGGTGGCTTTCAGGGGCAGCGCCAATGGACCGATACCTTCCCCAATGGTGATTTCATGGAAGCGATTCTCACCAGTTCCTTTGATTGGAATGGCATTCGTCAACCCTATACGGTTGCCACTGAAAATGACGCGCTCAACGGTGTCAGCATGTTGTTCGGACATCTGCTCACCGGCACTGCCCAAATCTTCGCCGACGTGCGTACTTACTGGAGTCCAGATGCTGTCAAGCGCGTTACTGGCCACACGCTTACTGGCAAGGCCGCCGATGGCATTTTACACCTGATCAACTCCGGTCCGGCCGCATTAGACGGCACCGGCCAGCAGGAACAGGATGAACAGCCTATTATGAAGCCGTGGTGGGAGATCACGGCGGAAGACGCAGAGCGCTGCTTGCAAGCAACGACTTGGCACGCGGGCATGACCGAATATTTTCGTGGTGGTGGTTGGTCTTCTAAGTTTATTACGCGTGGCGGTATGCCGATGACGATGTGTCGCCTGAACCTGGTGAGTGGACTTGGCCCAGCCTTGCAAATTGCTGAAGGGTGGAGTGTGGACTTACCAAAGGACGTACATGAAACCTTAGACGAACGCACAAATCCCACCTGGCCGACAACGTGGTTTGTGCCGCGCACAGAAGGCGTTGGTCCATTCAGGGATGTGTACACGGTGATGAGTAATTGGGGGTCCAATCACGGGGCAATCTCTTATGGTCACATTGGTGCAGATTTGATTAGCCTTGCCGCACTGTTGCGCATTCCCGTTTACATGCATAACGTACCCGAAGAGATGGTTTTCCGCCCGCACACCTGGGCTGCATTCGGTGCAATGGAGCCGCAAGGAGCCGATTTCAGAGCGTGCGCTAATTTTGGACCTTTATACGGATAGGGCCGTCTCTCCGTAGGTCAAGACGCTGTCTTGACCTGGTGTAAATGCGACACCTTGGACAAAACAGCGTTTTGTCTACGATTTTTTAAGCAGGCCACATAAGAAAATAGGACGCGGATGATACGGATGTGACGGATTTAAGCTTTGTAAAAGCAATCCGTGGCATCCATTCAAGCCGTGTCCTATTTTTATGTCTCTAGAAAAAGGGGGGCGAGTGGTTACTGAAAAACCCTGGGGGGAGTGGGAATGAGGCGCAGCAACTGTTTATGGTTCACTGCTAGACGTTGTGGCCGAGGGCAGTGGTTGCACCGTTTCGGTTGGTGCAATAATTTCTGGCGTTAGCGTCGCAGTAGGTGAAGTGGCTGGCAAAGGGGTTGTTGTCGCTGCCGGGGTCGTAGGTAGGGGAGAAGGCAGAACTGTTGGTAGGGGGGTAGGCGTTGTTATAGTAGCGGCGGGTGAAGTTGTTGGCAAAATAGTTGCCTCAAGTGTTGCGGTTGCTGTTGGGGTCGTTGTGATTGGCGTCGTGGATGGAGAGATTGTTGTGGTTAGCGTTGCGGTTGCTGCTGGTATTGTTACAGATGCAGTTGGGGTTTCAATTGTTGATGTTGCTGCAAGGGTCGAGGTTGCCGATGGCGCCGACGATGGTGTAGATGAACTTTCAATCGTAGCGGTTGGTATTTGTGATGCTGTTACTGTAGGTAAGGGTGGCACACGTG
>QQUD01000027.1 GCA_008501785.1 Chloroflexota bacterium | reverse complement strand
AATCAAAAAGTGCAATACCAAAACCGTCTAATCAACAAGTTTCGGATGACAAGCGCCAAGAAGGAAATGATTTAACGTACACACTCACAGTTTTCTACGTCAACAGCCCACAGCAAATTATCCAATTCACACAATCACGGTTGACAAAAGTACCGAGTTCAACTTCCCCCCAATATATGACGTCCCTGAATGGATCGGCCTAAAAACAAGTGGTGAGTTCCCCTGATGCTGGCATGTGGAATCATTTGAAGTGATTGAATAGATCAACAAAATCGTTTAAATTTCTCGACAAACCCAAAGAAACCCAGTTTTTTCAAAAAACTGGGTTTCTTTTTAGGAAAAACTAATCAACATAACTTGACGTAATATTTTGTTATGGTAAGATAAACATTGCAGAGGGGATGCAATAACAACGTATCCCAATGGGGGGACAAAAGGTAGGTAGCACATGGATTTCATTCAGAAGCAACCTGGTATGGCTGTAGCCATTGCATTCATCCTTGGTTTAATAATTGGCAATACGGTTCTTGGGTGGTATGTATTTCCTGTGAGTTGGACCGAAGCACCACCTCAAGCGCTTGCTCAATCAGATCAGGACAAAATTCTCCGCTCCGTATCAGAACTCTTTTCATTTGATGGTGATCAAGACAAGGTACGCAATACACTTTCCGCGTGGGCGCCAGCAGATGCAGCAAATGCAATTTGTGATCAAAGGGCTAACCGTTCAACAGACGCTGCTGATCAAGAACGTTTAGAAGCAATTGCTTTTGTCCTTGTTGCGCAAAATTGTGAAGCAGTGATGGGTGGTGCTGTTGCTGGGGAAGGTGCCCCAGCCCCAGAGGAGCCTGCTCCCAATGAAGGTGGATTCAATCTTGGCCCAGTTTTAATTCTAGGGTTGCTGCTATTGGTCTTCATTGCCGCAATTTTATTTGTGATACAGCGTCGCAATGCGATGATGTCTGAGTCAGATTATGGCACCACCGCTGCAATCCCCGAAAGCGCTCCAATGACGGGGGGCGATGGCGATGATGAGGTTGGTACAATCCCATTAGCCCGATTCACCAGCAACTATACCTACGGGCGAGACACTTATGATGATTCATTTAGCATCGAAAATGCTGATGGTGATTTCATGGGTGAATGTGGTGTGGGCATTTCAGAGTCAATTGGCACAGATACACCAAAGAATGTAACTGCTTTCGAGGTTTGGCTGTTTGATAAAAATGATATTCGTACTGTCACCAAAGTGATCATGAGCGATCATGCATTCTTTGACGATGCGCTAAAAGCAAAGCTGGCTCCTAAGGGCGAACCTGTTTTGGCTCGTGAAGGCGAAGTGATTGTATTAGAAACCGCCTCGCTGATTATCAACGCCGAAATCAAAGGGCTGCAATATGGGTCTGGTGCACTGCCACCCCAGAGCTTCTTTGAAAACTTCACCATTGAACTATCTGCTTGGGCAAAAGAGGGCGATTACAGTGACCCCGATATTCAAGGGCGCGTTGATGAAGTCTTAGATTTCTAGCCTTGCCAAGCCAATAAAATTAAATAAAAAAACACCTTGTCAAGCGACAAGGTGTTTTTTTATTTTGAAGGAGTGGAGGCTTTAGCCGGAACGTATGTAGGAAACCCGGCTAAAGTCTCCACTCCTTTATTATTTTTATGCGCGATGATATGGATCAAATAGCTTTTGCCATTCATCTAAGGCATAACGATCTGTCATGCCCGCAATGTAGTCGGTAATAACACGATAGGGAGGGGATTCATTTAAGCGTTTTTGGGTTTGGGTAGGCAGCATACGCGGTTCTTTCATATAAGCAAGCCACATTTCAGAAATAAACCGCTCGGCTTTTTCTTGCATTCGTAGCAGTCGGTAATGCCGGTACATGCGATCTAGCAAGAATTTTTTGAGTACTTTGATCTTGTCAAGAAATTCTGGGGAGTAAGAGACCACATTTTTCGAATGCAGTTGAATCTTATCTGGTGTGTCGATTTGATTTTGAGTCAGGTTGTCACTCGTGTATTGTAATACGTCGGTAACAGAACGGCCGATTAATTCTCGAATAATCTCATGACGGGTAATCGCAGTTAACGGCGTTCCTGATTTCCAACCAACCGTTTCTTTTAGCTCTTGCCATATTTCTAGTTCATCGAGTTCGGCCAAAGCAAACAAATCGGCACGGAGACCGTCATCCAGATCGTGGGCGTTGTAAGCAATTTCATCTGCTAGATTGGCAATTTGTGCTTCCAACGAGGCGCGTTTGTCTGGATCATAATCGCTGGCATCACTTTTATCATAGGACGTTTCATGCTTGATCATGCCTTCTCGTGTTTCATAAGTGAGATTTAACCCACGAAATTTTGGGTAGCGGTGTTCAAGTTCTGTGACGACTCGATAGCTTTGGGTGTTGTGATTGAAGCCGCCATAGTTTGTCATGAGTGCGTTGAGGGCGTGTTCACCAGCATGGCCAAAAGGAGGATGGCCTAAATCGTGCGCCAGACAAATTGCTTCGGTCAAAATTACATTGCCACCCAGCCCACGTGCCATTGAACGACCCAACTGTGCGACCTCCAACGTATGCGTTAGCCTGGTGCGATAATGATCTCCTTCATAAAAAACAAATACCTGAGTTTTGTATTCGAGGCGACGGAAAGCTGTTGTGTGAATAATGCGGTCTCGGTCCCGTTCAAAGGCGGTCCGGGTGGCGGATTCGGATTCAGGAAACACACGTCCCCGTGATTCTACACTTTTTAATCCATATGGCGCTAAATAAGCAGCTTCAATGGACTCTAGTTTTTCACGTTCAAACATCATAATTCGCGTCTCCTTAGAAAATATAGAGCAAACTAAAACAGGTGGTTATGACCACCTGTTGTGGTTTGTATTCATTTTTTAATACAGCAGCTTGCGCTTATCTTATGGTAAGTGTAACATAATCATAGGTCTATCGCGATGGGTACTCATTTGTTTCTATGGACTCGTGTTCCGCTCAACAAACATTGTTGGGTAAATGGTTCGTGCGGAACACTTAAACTGTACGAGAGGGATTCATGAAAAACAAAGCGCAAGGAACGATGGTGCTGC
The DNA here is from genome assembly GCA_008501785.1 of Chloroflexota bacterium. The sequence continues at coordinate 5,040 of QQUD01000027.1, read as the reverse complement.
TGGTGATTGGCTTGGCAATTATTCTTGCTGCAGGCTTCTTTCTTGCAATTTCTGCTATTCGAAATCGCCCTGAAAGCACTGAAGAACTGCCTCCCCCAGGAGAAGTCGTGATCGTGGAGGGGCAAGAAGTGACGCTTGTCCGAAATCCAGAGCTGACTGTACGACTGGTGAGTCCGACGGAGCTTTTGGCTGAACAAGCTCAGCCGGAAGCTGTTGAAAATGAGCAGCCAGCAGATCAGCCTGTGCCAACCGATACACCAGTGCCTGAAGAGACTGGCGGGCAACCAGACCCGACGCCTGAACCAGCGGCAACGGCCGTTCCCGAAAAAGTCATCCTCATTGACTACACCGTGCAGCAAAGCGATTCGCTTTACTCAGTTGCCCAGCGCACCGACACGTCTATTGCCTTAATGTCTGTACACAATATCGCGCAGGACAATCTTGTGCCTAACACGGTTATCAGTTTACCTGTAGGCAATCCAGATTATTGTCCTGGCCGTCGCCCCTATGCCGTTGGTGAGGGGGATACGGCTTTTAGCATTGGTCGTCGTTTCAATATTTCTGCTGAAGAACTACGAGAAATTAACAACCTGAATGAGGAGTTCACCGTGCGGGTTGCTGATATTTTGTGTGTTCCATAATTAATTTGTAAAGGAAGCGTTCCATGAATCATTCGATTCGCATTTCCCGATCCGAATTTAATATTCGATTACATACCCTTCTTACTTATGTCAAAGAACAAGATTTGAGTGGTATTGTCTTGTTCGATAGCATCAACATTCAATATTTCACTGGTTTTGCGTATATCCCGACTGAGCGCCCGATTGCTTTTGCGTTGAGTGCGCAAGGAGAGCGGGTGATGTATGTGCCGCGCCTGGAGTTGGAGCATGTGCAGACCGAGGCGGAGTTGGAGCGTGTGGTGCATTATCTGGAATATCCGGGTAAGCCGAATCAGGCGGACAAGTTCCGTGAGATGTTGTTGGAGATGGGGATAGTGGTGGAAAACGGCCGTATTGGGGCCGACAGCAATGGCTATCCCTGGATTTTTGGCTACCAAGGGCCAACTCTGACTGAACAAACCGGTATGGAATTTGTAAATGTGCAGGGCCAAATCGACCAAATGCAGGCGATTAAGAGTGAGGGTGAGCTGGCGTTGATTAAGGAAAGCTGTAAGTGGGCACATTTGGCGCATATGTTGTTGCAGCGGTATACGGCCGTTAACAAGTCCGAAACCGAAGTCAGCCTCCAAGCCAATCAAGAAGCAACGCTGGCCATGATGGACACAATCGGACCGCTCTATCGGGCGCAAAGCATGTGGACCAGCGGACCTCATGCCGGGTATCGTGGGCAGATTGGGCGCAACTCATCCATTCCACACGCGCTGGCGAATAATATCACCTTCCAGCCAGGTGACGTGTTGGTCACCGGGGCGGGCTGCCCGATGTGGGGGTACAACTCTGAGTTAGAGCGCACCATGTTTGTTGGTGAACCGAGCAAAGAGCAGAAAGCCATGTTCAATCACATGAAGGCCGCGCAAGAGGTCGCTTTTTGGGCGATGAAGCCAGGTGTCAAGTGCAGCGATGTTGATCAGGCTGTGCGCGAATATTATCAAAAACATGACTTGATGCCTTACTGGAAACACCACACCGGCCATGCCATTGGCCTGCGTTACCACGAAGGGCCATTCCTGGATACGGGTGATGACACGGTGCTGCAAGAAGGCATGGTGTTTACAGTAGAACCTGGCTTTTACACGCCAGAACTAGGCGGCTTCCGTCATTCCGATACGCTGTTGATTACGTCCGATGGCATTGAATTGCTCACGTATTATCCGCGTAATTGGCAGCAGTTAGTGATTCCCGTGTAGCAAAACAATCATTTCACCAAGATTGGACCAATTTATTGCCATGTCAGTTACTTGTTCCAGAGAAAATTGGTCCAATCTACTGATTTTTGAAATGTGTCAGTCATTAAATCAAATACTTGGGCATTGGATGATTTTAAAAACTGGTTGGGTTCAAGAAACCATTCAAAAATATTATATTCTAGATTTGATGATAGCATTTGAATAAAGTTAGCTACAATCGAGTGGGTAGAATATATTTTTATGATGCGCTTACTTAAACAAATTAAAACGGCCGTTTTTCCCCTCCTTATCCTCCTGATAACCGCTTGCAATCTCCCGACTGAACTGGACGATGCGATCATTACGCCTGAATCGACAGCGGTGGTTGAAGCGACGGCAACGGCCGTTCCCCCAGGCTATACCCGCAGCAACCCACTTCCCGGCCACATCTCTCATACCATTGCCAATTGGGAAGTCGAGATTTTAGACAGTGTGCGTGGTGAGAAAGCCTACCATGCCGTGTTGGCGGCCAATCAATTTAACGATCCACCGCCAGATGGATGGGAATATTTGCTGGTGCGGTATCGGGTGCGCAGCTTATATGCAGGTGAGGATAAAGAGTCGTTGGGTTTGCATGTCAGTGGAGATGGTAATGTGTTGCATTACAGCTTCAACTCTAGCGCTGTATCGCCGGACCCTATGCTGGAAACTTACCTACCTGGTGGGGCCGAAAGTGAAGGCTGGGAAGCGTACCTGATTCAGATTGGCGAAGAGAATTTGATTGTCATGGTGGATGATGTGTCAAATTATGAAGAGCCAGAGCAATATATCGCGCTCGCAGAAGGCAATCGTGTCACTGTCAACGAAGAATTGCTCAACAGCATCACGCCGACTCTAGTGGGCACAGACCCGAGCGAACCGGCTCCGGTTGGTCTGGTGATAACCACCGAAGATTGGCAGCTTTCAATTTTGGAACTTTATTCTGGGGAGGGTGCATGGAATCGCATCATTGAAGCGAATCAGTTTAACGACCCTCCGCAAGAGGGGTTGGTTTATATTTTAGTGAAGATGCGCTTGCGTTATATTGGCCTTGAGGAATCAGGTGAGCTGGTGCATCTGCACAGCGATCTATTCACTTTAATAGATAATGATGGCAATCGTTACGATGTGCCATCTATTGTAGAGCCGGAACCTGAACTAGACGGCCGTTTATTTCCTGGCGGTACACTTGAAGGTTGGATGGTCTTGCAGGCCCCTGAATCGATTATTCCCGAATCCCGTCTCCTTTTCAAACCGCGCACCAACTCGGTTGATAATTTACGCTATTTGTCGTTAGGTGATTACGGGAGATAGAAGAGTAAGAGTAACACAGAGTTGCACAGAGGAGACACAGAGATTCACAGAGAGGAAGAAGAGAAAAAAGTAAATGTTGACCTCAGCTCCTACCCCTTGCTCCTTACCCGGGTATAGTAACGTTTTGTGGGGAACCAGAGAGCCATCAGAATGCACCCCAGTCTAATCCCCATGATTCCTTGCTATACTCCTTTGAAGGCATCAAGTCGGTTTATCAATCATCTTTGAGTATAATAACCAAGCTTTTTTTTGCATTATCCTGCGACTTTTGCACAATTTCACCCTATATTCGGATATTATCATGCAAAACCCCTTGTAATCCGCAGGATAGGATGCAAAAAAATGGGATCATATCCCGTATTTTTACAGTTCAATAAATGTTTTCTCCTGCAAGGAGACTGAGCGACAGTTGCCTTCACTGATGTATATTAATCGAAGGAACTGGTTGCAGCCTGGACAATGCAGCGTCCACAACGTAGCCAGGGAGGTTGAATGATGCCTTATCAAATCAACGTCGATCACGACAGGAAGATCATCTTTGTCTCTTTGAAAGGTCGCGTTTCATTTGAAGACTTGACCGGACACTGTCAGGAACTGCTGGAGGAACCCTATCTCACTCTTTCCTATGGCATTGTGGTCGACTACCTTGAAGGCAGCTTGGCCGATGTCAAGCCATTTGAAGTCCGTGTCATTGCCGAACTCCTCAGTTCACAGGGAGACAGGATTCCAGACTTCAACCTTGCCATACTCGTGTCAAGCAAGCTTGAGTTTGGCTTTAACAGGATGTTTGAAGCTCTAACTGATCTGTATATACCCTGGCAAGTGCTGGTCACGTATGATCAGGAAAAGGCCTATGCATGGGCAGGGGAAGCTGGCAGGCAGAAGTGATCGAGAGATAGCATCCAGTGCCACTATTCCAGTAGAGGGATCAATATCCCATTTGGGGACAAGGGGCTGTTCGAACGGGAACAGGCTCAGAAGATAACAAACTAGTAAAGTTGACTAAGTGCGCTGCGTGCATCAGCAGCTCACCAGCGCCCCCTGCCCCTTTCCCCCCCCTTCAGCTATAATACCCGCATGATTAGTGAAGAAACTGTTTGGAATGATGTGTGGCCGGTGGCGGAGAAGGTTATTGAAGCGACGCTGGCTGAAAATGGTGATGGCATTGCGGAATTGGTTGCGCCAGGGGGACAGGCGGCCGAGATGCTTGATTTGTTTGGGTTTGCCGTGTTTGATGTGCTGTTGAAAACGGTGTTGGGTCGGGGCAGTTTGGGTATTACGCAAGCGGTTGAGACGGAAAACGGCCGTTTTATTCACATCGAATACGCCTGGCCTGAACCTGGGGCTGATCCAAACAGCTTCACAGCAACCGATCTCGTTGCTGTTACCTTCACAAATCTTGACAAACAGTGGTGCATCGTAGAAGTCAATCCATCTAGTATTGATATGCCGCTTACCGAACCACGCGCACGCGGTATGTTGGCTTCAACACAGACATTGAGCGAACATGATAAAGTGCCTGCTGAACCATGGATTTTACCGTTCGCGCTCTATGGTGGCATGTTACAAATTCCGATTCTGGAAGCAGCAATGGCGGATGAAGTGGAATCTAAATTTTTGCATGGATTGCAGGAGCGCAATTATGGTGTGATGACGATCTTGCGTGGGCGGAAGATGTGGCGTGATTTTGTAACGGCCGTTTCTCCCACCCTCGACAAACCGTCCGGATGGGCGGCCGCGCTCGAATTTATAATGAGCGAACAAAACAAGCGAAACCAAACCCAGGCCGCCATCAGCAAACATTACAAAGTCAACCTATCCACAATGGTCCCGCGCATCAA